>JAZOPW010000132.1:0-10490 GCA_045655785.1 Eubacteriales bacterium | reverse complement strand
GATGGGCCCCGGCGTTTCGGGCGAATGCCTCGAGCACTGCGGAATGCACATAAACGAAGACTATTTTATCCCCGAGATCATAGACCCCAACACGGGCGAGGTACTCCCCGCCGGTGAGCAGGGAGAGCTTGTTATCACCTGCATAAAGAAAGAGGGTCTGCCTCTTATCAGGTACAGAACCAAGGATATTACCCGTCTCTTCTACGAGCCCTGCAAGTGCGGCCGAACACTCTGCCGCATGGAAAACCTCTCGGGCAGAAGCGACGATATGCTCAAGATCCGCGGCGTAAACGTATTCCCCAGCCAGATCGAGGAGGTCATACTCAGCGTTGCCGAGCTCGGACCTCACTACGAGATCATTCTGGAGCGCGACGGATACCTCGATAAGCTTACAGTCAAGGTAGAGCTGGCGCAAAGCACCGACTCCTTCTCTACGCTGGAAAAGATCACAAACGAGGTAAAGAATAAACTGAAGATCATTCTGGGATTGGATGCCAGAGTTATGCTGGAATCCCCCAATACCCTGCAAAGATTTGAGGGTAAAGCAAAACGAGTAAAGGATTTAAGGAGTAAGTAACGTGTCAAAGAAAACAATGATGCTTGGCAACGAGGCTATTGCAAGAGGCGCATATGAGGCGGGCGTAAAGCTCTCCAGCGCATACCCCGGAACCCCCAGCACAGAAATCAGTGAATATCTTGCAAAATATAACGAGGTTTACACCGAATGGGCACCCAACGAAAAGGTTGCCGCAGAGGTTGCCATCGGCGCTTCCATATCGGGAGTCAGAAGCATGGCGTGCATGAAGCACGTTGGTCTGAACGTTGCGGCAGACCCGCTTTATACCTTCGCTTATACCGGCGTTGGCGGCGGCTCCGTGTTCGTGGTTGCAGACGATCCCGGACTGGCAAGCTCTCAAAACGAGCAGGACACGAGAATGATCGCCCGCGCTGCTCACGTTCCCGTGCTCGAGCCCTCCGACAGCCAGGAGGCAAAGGATTTCGTGAAGCTGGGCTACGAGCTCAGCGAGCGCTACGACACCCCCGTCATTCTCCGCACAACCACCAAGCTCGCTCACTCTCAGAGTGCTGTGGAGCTTTGTGACCGCACGGAGATCGAGGACAAGGAATATACCCGCACCCCCGCAAAATACGTCATGATGCCCGCTTCCGCCATCGGTAGACACGTGGTGGTAGAGGAGCGCGAGCTCCGCATGGCAGAGGACGCGTCCTCACTCCCTATAAATAAGGTAGAAATGGGAGATAAGAAGATCGGCTTTATCACCTGCGGAATCGCATATCAGTACGTAAAAGAGGTTTGCCCCAACGCAAGTATTCTTAAGCTGGGCTTGGTCAATCCTCTGCCTCGCCGTCTGATCGAGGAATTTGTCGGTCAGGTGGAAACAGTTTACGTATTTGAGGAGCTGGAGCCGGTAATAGAGGAGCAGGTTCGCGCTTGGGGCCTGAAGGTCCATGGCAAGGAGCTTTTCACAAAGCAGGGAGAATACAGCGCAAATCTTTTGCGCCGCGTGCTCTTCGGACATGACGAGGCCGTATTCGAAAAGCAGGACACCCCCAACCGTCCCCCCATTCTCTGCCCCGGTTGCCCTCACAGAAGTGTGTTCTCCGTGCTGAATAAGCTGAAGATCCACGCATCCGGCGACATCGGATGCTATACTCTGGGCGCGGTAGCCCCCCTGAGCGTTATCGACACCACCATCTGCATGGGTGCCAGCATTTCTGCGCTTCACGGAATGGAAAAGGCAAAGGGCAAGGATTATATCAAGAATTGGGTTGCCGTTATCGGTGATTCCACCTTCTTACATACCGGAATCAACTCTCTTGTAAATATGGTATACAACAAGTCCACGGGAACCGTTATGATCCTGGATAACCGTACCACCGGTATGACGGGACATCAGGAACACGCCGCAACAGGCAAGACCCTCAAGGGCGAGGATACTTATGCCATCGATCTTGCAAATCTCTGCCGCGCCATCGGCGTTCCCAACGTGATCGAGGTCAACTCGTTTGACGTAGTTGAGCTGGAGCGCATCATCCGTGAAAGCGTAAACGGAGATACTCTGACGGTAATTATCGCCAAAGCGCCCTGCGTGCTGCTCAAGGGACAGACCTTCCCCAACAAGTGCGTAGCAAATCCTCAGGCTTGTAAGAAGTGCGGAATGTGCATGAAGATCGGATGCCCCGCTATTACAATGACTCCGGACGGCATCCGCATCGATGCCACCATGTGCAACGGCTGCGGCCTTTGCAAGAGCTACTGCAAATTTAACGCGATTGAAACGGTGGAGAAATAATATGACAAAGAATATCATGATCGTTGGCGTAGGAGGACAGGGTACCCTCCTGACCAGCAGAATTATAGGAAAAACCGCACTCTCTCAGGGTTGCGAGGTAAAGATCTCGGAGGTACACGGCATGGCTCAAAGAGGCGGCAGCGTGGTCACCTTTGTGCGCTTCGGCGATGCGGTCAGCGAGCCGGTCGTTGAGGAAGGACAGGCGGACGTTATTATTGCGTTTGAACGTCTTGAAGCCCTTCGCTATTCCCACTTCTTGAAAAAGGACGGCGTTTTGGTGGTCAACGACTGCCGAATCGATCCCATGACCGTCGTGATCGGAGCCAAAGAGTATCCCCAGAACATTTTGGACGAGCTGAAAAAGGAGCACGCGCTCTATGCCATCGACGGACAGAAGATCGCCCTTGAGCTCGGAAACAGCAAGGTGCTCAACTCCGTGGTTTTAGGCTATGCCGCCGGATTTATCGGCTTTGATAAGCAGGCATGGCTTGACACCGTCGCAAATACCGTACCGCCCAAAACCGTTGAGCTCAATCAAATCGCTTTTACTCGCGGATACGATGCCAATCATTGAAAGGAATGATTAAACCATGATTTGGAACGAAACGAAAGAATGCATGAGTAGGGATCAGATGACGACTCTTCAGAGCGCCAGACTGGTCAAGCTGGTAGACTACGTTTACCACAACGTGGAATTCTATCGCAAGAAGATGCAGGCGGTCGACCTTATGCCCGGCGACATAAAGGGACTTGAGGACCTGACAAAGCTTCCCTTTACCACAAAGGATGACCTGAGAGACAATTATCCCTTTGGCTTGTTTGCCGTGCCCAATTCAGAAATCGTGAGAGTTCACGCTTCGAGCGGAACCACCGGCAAGGCTACCGTGGTAGGTTATACGAGACACGATCTTGACATCTGGTCGGAGTGCGTTGCAAGATGCATGACCATGGCAGGAGTCACAAAGGACGATATTATTCAGATCGCATACGGCTACGGTCTGTTCACCGGCGGTCTGGGTGCGCACGACGGCGCACAGAAGATCGGCGCAACGGTAGTGCCCATGAGCACCGGAAACTCCAAAAAGCTGACCACCATGATGGTGGATTTCGGCGCAACCGCTATTGCCTGCACCCCCTCTTATCTGCTTCACATCTCCGAGGTTTTGGCGCAGGAGGGCCTTCTGGACAAAATCAAGCTGAAGGCAGCCATCTGCGGCGCAGAGCCCTGGACAGAAAAAATGCACAAGGAAATAGAATCTCGCCTGAATATCAAGGCATATGATATTTACGGTCTCAGTGAGGTAATGGGCCCCGGCGTGGCTTGTGACTGTGAGTTCCACCGCGGTCTGCACGTTTGCGAGGACCACTTCTATCCCGAGATTCTCAACTCCGCAACGCTGACTCCCGTGGCAGACGGCGAGGTCGGTGAGCTTGCGTTCACCACTCTGACCAAGGAAGGAATCCCGTTGATCCGATACAGAACAAAGGATCTGACAAGCATTGATCACTCCACCTGCGAATGCGGACGAACAAGCGCGAGAATTTCACGATTCAAGGGCCGCGTCGACGATATGATGATCATCCGCGGTGTCAACGTGTTCCCCAGCCAGATCGAAGCGGCTCTCGTTGAGATCGAAGAGGTTACTCCCCACTATATGATGATCGTTGACCGCGTCAACAATCTGGACACCCTCGAGGTTCAGGTAGAGCTTGATCAGAAGTATTATACCGACGAGATCCGCGTGATCGAGGGATTGACAAAGAAAATCGCCCACGTCATTCAGCAGGCTCTGGGTATCAGCGCCAAGGTCAAGATCGTTGAGCCTCAGTCCCTGGTAAGAAGCGAGGGTAAGGCAGTTCACGTTATTGACAACCGTAAATTGTACTGATATTGATTTTAGGAGGATTTTATTA
This sequence comes from Eubacteriales bacterium, assembly GCA_045655785.1. Taxonomy (GTDB): domain Bacteria; phylum Bacillota; class Clostridia; order Oscillospirales; family CAG-272; genus UMGS1865. The sequence goes on along the minus strand of JAZOPW010000132.1, from coordinate 6,261 downwards.
TGTTTGCAAAACAGTTAACCGTATTTATTGAAAACAGAACCGGCAGACTGTCCGAGGTTCTGAACGTATTGAAGGAGAACAACGTCAACATTCTGTCCCTCAGCCTGGCAGACACCACAGAATACGGACTGCTCAGACTTATTGTGGACAATGCGGCCCTCGGAAAAGAAAAGCTGACACAGTCCGGCTTCTCCTCCCTTCTCTCCGACGTTTCCATCATCAAAATTCCGCATACCGCAGGTGCCCTGCAGAATCTCCTGAAGGTCATCGACAAGGGCGGAGTAAATATTGAATATATGTACGGCCTTTCCATCGAGTCGGAGGAGGCTTACGTCGTACTCAAGGCGTCGGACAGCAAGAAGATCGACGAGATCCTTGACGAAAACGGTGTAAAAACCCTCTCCTGCGAGGATCTTGCAAATATCTGAGGCAGTACGCAAAAAATTCTGAGATACTGCTCTCCAAAGGAAAGCTCCGAGCGTACGTTTCTTCCCCAAAGATGAAAAACTGCCCGGAATATAGGTGATTATTTATGGGTTACAATCAGAAAATGTTCGGCCTTGGCAGCAAGCGCTCGATCATTCGTGAAATTTTTGAATACAGCAAGGCTCGCGCAGCCGAAATCGGCGCGGAAAACGTCTACGACTTCAGCTTGGGAAATCCCAGCGTCCCCGCACCTGCCGAGGTAAATGAAACCATCGCGCAATTACTTGCAAATGAAAATTCCGTGCTCCTTCACGGATACACGTCCGCCCAAGGAGATGCCAACGTAAGAAAGATCATCTCCGATCGCATAACGGAGAAGTTCGGCATCAATATGTCCCCCAACCTTATCTACATGACCTGCGGTGCGGCGGCTTCCCTTTCCATTTGCCTGAAGGCAGTCATGGAGGAGGGAATGGATGATGAATGCATCGTTTTTGCACCCTTCTTTACGGAATACCGCGTGTTTATCGAAAATGCGGGCGGTCGCACCGTAGTTTGTCAGCCGCAGGAAAAGACCTTCCAGATCGATATTGCGGACTTTGAAAGCAAAATAAACGAAAAAACAAAGGCAGTCATCATCAATTCTCCCAACAATCCAAGCGGAGTTGTGTACTCCGAGGAGACGATACGCGCGCTCTGCCATATGATGAAGAAAAAATCCGCGGAATACGGAAGACCTATCTACCTGATCGCAGACGAGCCCTACCGTGAGCTTGTCTATTCGGGAGTCGAAGTTCCCTATCTTATGAACTATTACGACAACACGATGGTCTGCTATTCCTACTCCAAGTCCCTTTCGCTTCCCGGTGAGCGAATCGGCTACATAGCCGTTTCTCCTCTCATGGAGGAGGCTGTCAACATTTATCTGGCAGTCTGCGGAGCAGGAAGATCCCTGGGATACGTGTGCGCTCCCAGCCTTTTCCAGCAGGTTATTGCCCGTTGCATCGACGCAAAGGTCAACGTGGAGGCATACAAGGAAAACCGCGACCTTCTCTACGACAACCTTACCTCCTACGGCTACGAGTGCGTTAAGCCCGACGGAGCGTTCTACCTTTTTGTAAAGGCTTTGGAGGCGGATGCTTACAAATTCTACGAAAAGGCAAAGAGCCACGAGATTTTGGTGGTTCCCTGCGACGATTTCGGTGTCAAGGGATACGTGAGAATCGCATATTGCACCGACAAGGCACGTGTCATCGGCGCACTTCCCGGATTCAAGGCCTTGGCCGAGGAATACGGACTCAACAAATAATAAGCGACCGTTTGTTCAAGGCACAAACGGGTTACAAAAAACAGGAAGAGGAAATTCCCTCTTCCTGTTTTTTATATTTTGTCGAGCAGGTCGGGAATCTCGGACGCGATATTACAAACCCAACATTGACTTCTCCGACTCATTGTGATACAATAAAAAAAACAAGGATGCATAGATCGCATCCTCCAAAGGAGTTAACGTCATGCGACTTTTCGATGAACACAAAAAAAGAAAAATCTCTTTGCTTGGCGGCATTTGGGATTTTGCGTCGGACGAAGAAAACGCAGGTGAAAACGAGCAGTGGTACAAGAAATTTCCCGAAAATTCGATCAAGGTCTCCGTTCCCTCCTGCATCAACAACCGCTTGGGTTACATAAATTTTCAGGACGTCGCGTGGTACAAAAAGGATTTTTTCGCTTCGGGCGCCATTACTGTCAAATTTCATGCCGTCACCGAATATGCCAAGGTCTATCTTGACGGCAAATACCTCGGAGACCATTACGGCGGATTCACATCGTTCGAATTCGACACCGTGGTCGAGAGCGGCGTGCATACCCTTGTGGTCAGAGTCGATCCGAGAAGCACCGAGGACACCATTCCTCTTTGGGCTGTAGACTGGCACCACTACTGCGGAATCATCAGAAGCGTAGAGGTATTCGAGAATAAAACGGTAAGCATCAAAGCAATGCAGGCAGACTACGAGCTATCCGACAGTCTGACCTCTGCCGACGTAAAAATAACCGCAACGCTCAAAAACCACACCGCCGAAAAAATCGAAAAGAGCGTACAAATAGAAATCGACGGTACCACCGTCTACAATGAGCGAGTCACCGTCGGCGACACAGAGGAAATATGCGCCCGCGTCAAGCTGGATAACGTTCGTCTTTGGGACGTTGGGAAGCCCGAGCTTTACACCGTCACCGTGAGCACAGACGACGATGATCTCACCGACAGAATAGGATTCCGACGTATTGAAGTCGACGGCAAAAGGATCCTTCTCAACAAAAAGCCGATCAAGATAACGGGCGTAAACAGGCACGAGGAGCATCCCGAATGGGGATTTGCCATGCCCGCACAGCTGAACGCAAAGGACGTAGACATATTAAAGGACCTGAACGTAAATGCTGTCCGCGGTTCACATTACCCCAACTCCCACCTTTTTGTCGATATGTGCGATGCTGAGGGAATACTGTTCTGGAGCGAGATCCCCATGTGGGGATTCCAGAAGGAAAGTCTCGCAAGAGAGCTTGTGATAAAGCGCGGGCTTGTAATGCACAAAGAAATGGTCAACCAGTACCGCAATCACCCGTCTATCATCATCTGGGGAATGCACAACGAGGTGGCGACCGACTCACAGGAGGGCAGAGCCATAACCGAGCAATTCGTAAATTGCGTCAGGTCACTGGACCCCTCAAGACTCATCACCTATGCCACCGACAAGGTTCAGCGGGACGTCTGCCTCGACCTTGTTGACTTTATCAGCCTGAATCAGTACGTAGGCTGGTACGGCGGCGAGATCAAGGACTGGGCAGGCTCCATAGCAAAAACCAAAAACCGCCTCAAGGAAATGGGCGTTGATAACAAGCCCATCGTTATGTCCGAGTTCGGAACGGGTGCAATTTTCGGCAACAAGAGCTTTGAGGAGCTGCGGTGGAGCGAAAACTATCAAGTGGAATTCTACAGGCACACGCTGGATCTGTTCCTGAATGACGAGGATATAAGCGGGGTTTATCTGTGGCAGTTCAGCGACATCCGAAGCAATCCAAAATGGTCGCTTATGCGGGTAAGAGGCTTTAACAATAAAGGACTGGTAAACGAGTACCGTCAGCCAAAGCTTGCCTACTATACCGTAAAAGAAATTTTTGAAAAGCAAAAAAGCAAGGAATAAAAAAAGCCATCGGGCGACCGCCCGATTGCTTTTTTGTCAGTAAATATTGTCACTTGATCTTTTCCCAGGTTTCTTTTGTCATAAGCATAACGTGACCCGTGCGGATCTCGTTCATCAGTCTGACCTCCAAGCCCTCTGTGGTGTGGTGGTAGGCAAATCCAAGCTTGTCCTGCACGCGACGGCTCTTTGTATTGCCATCGTAGTATCCGCACCAAACGGCTTGCATATTCAACTCCTCAAATGCGTGGCGCAAAAGCTCACGGGATGCCTCGGGAATAAGGCCTTGTCCCCAAAAGGACCGACCTATCCAATAGCCAAGCTCGCATTCGTCTGTACGGTCGGTCATATCGGTAGCGTCACCCATTTTCAAGCCAACGCTTCCCACTGCCTCACCGCTTTCCTTCAGGCAAACCGCGTAAGTCTCGGGCACGGAAAGCACCTGCCGAATTATCTGACGGCTGTCCTCCACGCTCGTGTGCGGCGGCCATCCCGCCTTCGGCCCAACCTCGGGGTCGCTTGCGTATTTGTATAGGCTCTCTGCGTCGTCTTCCCTCCAAGGACGAAGGATAAGACGCTCGGTTTCAAATGTCATACCATTTCCTCCAAAAACTTGTCTGCTTCCTCACGGCTTTTGAAAATCACGATCCTTTTATCGCTGTATTTTTCAAAAAGTGCATATGTGGTCGGCAGATTTTTACTCGGGAAATCTTTAATCTCGCTTTCAAGCCTCGGGTCAAGCTCATAGTCTATCCAAGGCATATCATACCGCTTTTCGCCAAGCCGTCTGACAGCACCCTCAAGGCATACCTGCGTGGGCAGGTCAAAGAAAAAGACCGTATCGCACGCCCTCATGCGTATCTCAAGGGTGCGGCTGTAATTTCCGTCGATAATCCACTCTTCCGTGGGCAGAATTTCCGCCATTCGAGCATCAAATTCCTCCCTTGGAATATGGGTCTTATCGGGCTTGTGCCAAATGGCGTCAAGGTAGTAAAGCGGCAGACCCGTTTTATCTCTCAGCTTTCGGGCAAAGGTCGTCTTGCCGCTTCCCGGACAGCCGATAACTATAATTTTTCTCATTTTTCCTCGTTCCTACGGGACATAATCCCTCAAAATTTCAATAATATCCTTTTTATACACGTTTCCGCCCAGCACCTTTCCGTCCGGCTCAAAGGAAACACAACGCACGTCGTACGGATCGTCAACGTATGGATTTTCGGACTGCTCGCCCTCGAAATACTCCGCAAGATATCTGATCGCATTGCCCTCGGGGAAAACCACGTTTCCATCGCCCACGATCACGTCCAGATCCTCAAGAGAGGCAAGAATTTCCCGTGTTTTGCGGTTATACGGGTTGTCGTCGGACACGCTCACAAGCCACGCCGGCTGAAGGCGCATCGGTATACCGCAGCGTTTCGCCTCCTCGGCAAAAGCTCGCACCCTTTCAATCGGAATAGTCTCCTGATGAAAAGCATCCACCGACAAAAGCAAGTCATTGACACCGCACTCCGCCAATTTTTCGGCCACCTCACGCATCCTTGCGCCGTCATTTGAAAAATAACCGTTGGTTATGACCTGCCTGCGCGGAATTTTCAGTTCACTTGCCGCACCCATAACGGCATACACCGCTTCGGGATACAAAAGCGGGTCGCCGCCAAATGTCATGACGGTCTTCACGTCATACTCCGCGGCGAGCCTTTTCACCGCGTCGGCGGCGATCCTCGGGTCAATGTGCTCACCGCACTCCCTGTGATCGCCCTCCGAGCAATGCTTGCACTTGCCTGTGCAAGCGTAGGTCACAACAAATTCGATCTTATTCAGATTTTTCAAATATGGGTTCATGCTTTCTTTTCCGTCAGCTTCTTGATAACGACGATAAGGTAATGCACCGCAAGTCCTACCGCAATGGCAACGACAAGGTCGAATACCACGGTCAGAACGAAGGTGAGCACCAGAACAAGCGTATCGAATATGGGCGCGGTACGGCAGATCTTAACGAAATGTCTCCACTCGCTCATGTTGTAAGCCACCATAAAGAGCACCGCAGCAATAACGGGCATGGGTATGAACGCCGCGTAGGGCATGAGAACAACCAGCACCAGTAGAAGAACCACTGCGTGCACCATTCCCGAAATGGGAAAGCGTCCGCCGTTCTTTACGTTTGCCGCGGTTCTGGCAATTGCGCCCGTTGCGGGGATGCCGCCAAAGAGCGCGGAGCAGATGTTACCCGTTCCCTGAGCTATAAGCCCGGTATTGGAGTTGTGAGCGTCGTCGATCATCTTATCCGACACCACGCAGGAAAGGAGCGACTCGATCGCCGCCAAAATTGCGATGGTGAAGGCAGAGGGAACGAGCGCCACGATCTTTGATCCCTCAAACTTGGGCAGAGTAAAGGGGGGCAGGGATGCGCTGATGGTGTAAAGGTCGCCGATGGTGTTTACGGCAAGCCCCGTCAGCGCCACTACCACGGTCAGCACCAGCACGGCAACGAGCGAGCCGGGGATCTTTTTACTGATCTTGGGCCAAACGATAAGAATAGCCAAAGCCACAAGGCCCGTCAGAAGCGCCCAAGGGTTAAAGGTTGAGATCGAGTGAGCAATAGCCTCCAGCTTCTCCACCGCCTCAACGGCATTGGTGCCGG
>JAZOPW010000131.1:0-2523 GCA_045655785.1 Eubacteriales bacterium | reverse complement strand
TAGATAGCTTCCGAGCTGGTGTAGAGAAATTTTTCATACATCGTACTTCCGTTAATGGAAGCAAGGTTGAAGTCAAGAATTTCGTGTCCGCCGACGGCAAGTAATTGAATCTTTGCGTCGTCTTGCGAGAAGTTTTCGGTTTCAGAATAAACCACTTCTATGGATTCGATATATTTCAGCTTCTCAGGGAATGTCTGATTGTAGTAGATATACTTTCCCATCGTTGCTGAAAGGTCTGTGGGGCGCTCACCGTAGCAATCCGTAAAGTCAACAACCGCCTTAAGATTGCTCGGTGCATTTTCCGCATCACCAAGATAAAATTCACTCATCAAAATCGGCGTTTTTGCCGTAGCCTGTCCTTTACTGTCATACGTGGTCGTCGGTCCGCTGACGTAAAGTCCAATGCATCTCGGTGCCAGCATTTCGGTTACGTAGCCCTTCTCAAGTCCTGCATACAAGGTCGTTGGAACCTCTCCATTTTTAGTTCCTGCGATTTCCAGTATGGCGTTACCTTTTCCGGGATTTTCCAGGAATGAATGCGAGGGTGCGAAGGTTCGCGCCAACACAACGCTCTTGTCGATCGGAAGAGTATAGCTATTAACAATAGAGCGCTCCACCGACACAAAGCCAACGCCGTCAAAATTGATGTTAGGCACCACCTGCGTTGCCTTCGGTTCTGCGAGATAGGTTCTGATATCGTAAATCGCACGCTTGGGATTATTTGTTACCGTGTAGGCAAGACGCAGACCGTTCTTTCCCTTCTGCGAACTTGTGACACTCTTAAGATCGGTATCGAATACCGACCAGCCAAGATCCTGCGCATATTCATCAAAGCCAGTGAATTCTACAGTGCCACCGATGGTTTCAAGCTTGGCAATTTCAAAGAAGGTAAGTCCACCAAGATAGATCGCCTTTCCCTCATAAGGAGTATCATATCGGAAATACAGGAAGGTTCTATCGGACCATTGCTCTTCATCCTGGTTCGATGCGTAATTCAAGTTAAATGCGGGTCCGCCGCTAAAGAGATTGACCGGCTCATAGCCATCAGGCACATCATCCAAGGAGCGTGAAACGTAAAAATCTGCCAGAATCGGATCACCGTTTGCCGAGTCCTTCGTATAATAGAAGGAAATTCCCTGCAGGCTGTTGTTTTCAGAATAAGTACCTGCATTGGCATACGCCGCCGTGCCGTTGCCGAATTTAATATCACCCGAAGAATTCCAAGCGATACGGATATCCGTAATTGCCTGATTCGGATTATCTATCGTTCGATATCCAAGATAAGTGGCTTTTTTCTGACCCGGTGTCAGATTGAAATCCAAAAGCTCGTAGCCGGTTTTATTCTTAATTTCCAGCTTTGCAGTTTCGGGATTTTCATTGGTAGTAACCATAATAGAATACAAATATCTTCCACTCTTTATCTCTTCCTCAACGCCGGCAAGAGAATCCTCTGTCGTGTAGAAAAGATATATACCGTTGACCTTGTCCTTATAGGTATAAGAATTAAGGTTTACAGGATTGTCTTCGCCAAAATTGGATACCCCCTCATATTTGTCAACAACGTTGGGGTCGCCTCGCTTTACGCGGAAGAATTCGCCCATTTCATTTGCTGTTATAGGTGAACCCGATGCCTTATCGTAAGAAACGTACAGAGCATTCCAACGGCGTGCTTGGAAGCAGTTAACATCTCCCGGGTCCCCGTCTCTCTCTTTTACCGCCTCGTAGCGTATGTATGAACCGCTATTGGCATCGTAATCATACATTGAAGCAGGTATCTTTGTATATTCGGGATGCTTATCATTCCAGGCTTCTTTTATAATATCAACCAACCATATAGTAAGCACTACTATGATCGTTACTACCGCCAAGACGGCGATAGCCGCCGGTCCCAGCGTTGCGATAGATACCGCAAAGCTTCCTACGGTTGCCATTGTTGAAGAGGCGATACATGCAAGTGTTGCAAAAAATCCGCTCGCTCCGACGACCGCACCAACGATAGTCGTACTGATTGTAACGATACCTGCAGCTGCCAATGCTATTCCGCCGCAAACTTGGATGGCCGTCTTCAAATCTTTCCGCAACGCGTTTTCCTCGGTCAACTGATTATAGTTGGCACTGGTAGCGGCAACACGCGCAGCCTCCGTGGTAAGTCCAACCTCTTCCTGATACAGTTCTTTGTTTACACCAAGGAATACCGAAGGATTTACACCGTTGTTTGCCTCTATCAGTTCTGCTCCGTAAACGTCAAGCTGTGCCTTGGCGTCGTTATATACCTCCTCCGTATTTTGCATAGCCAACGTCATATTGGCTACACCGGAGATCTGCATCATGGCAAGCTGACCGTCTGTTAGGCTCATTACAAGAGGATAGAGCATACGAATGTCCTCTTCCTCCCAATAATTTTCAAAACACCAACCTACGTCAATATCGCCGAATTCGTATTCTGCAAGGGTTTCATAAACCGCAACCAAAAGCATATCCATATCCGACGCATCGACCTCTGTGCCAAGTCGGAGGCCAAGC
>JAZOPW010000130.1:0-2015 GCA_045655785.1 Eubacteriales bacterium | reverse complement strand
CGATTGATCTTGCCGTCGTAGTTATCAAAGCACCAGCAATGGTCATAGCCACCCGCGATCTTGAGGTCGTTGTCGTCCGTAAAGAAATCCTGTCCGATCGGCTTTGCCTGACGGAAATCAAAGGGAGTTCCCTCGACCGATGCGATTTCTGTGGGAATCAACTGCTCGTCGGTCTTGATATAACGTCCTGCATCCATTTGCAGCACCTGATCAAAGATCTTGCCCGAAGCGTAGCCACCCAGATTGAAATACGCGTGGTTGGTCAAGCTGATGACGGTGGTCTTATCCGTGATTGCCTTGTAGTCGATGGCAAGCGTGTCGTCCTCGGTGATACGGTAGGTCACGGTGCAAGAAAGCTCGCCCGGGAATCCCTCATCCATATCGGGAGAGATCAGCGAGAAATACACGCTGGGTTGGGTGGTATCCGAATACGAGGATGCCCACAGCTTATGCGAAAAGCCAACCTTGCCGCCGTGTAGCGTGTTGCCATTGTTATTGGGATACAGCGTATACTCCTTACCTTCCAAGGTAAAGCGTGCACCGCCGATGCGGTTGCCAAAGCGACCGATCAAGGCGCCGACATAGCCGTCCGATTCCATCAAATCAGCAAGACAATCGTAGCCGCAAAGCACGTTGGTAAAGCAACCGTTCTTGTCGGGCGCTTCAATGCTCATGAGCGTTCCGCCGAATTCGCAGACCTTGGCGCGAATACCTCCCACATGATGCTGTAAGGTATAAACGTAAACCTCACGTCCATCAGGCATATAGCCGAATAATTCTTTGGTTACCATATCATTTATTCTCCATATCCGTCCGGATTCATGGTTTGCCAACGATATGCATCCTCGCACATACGGTTAATATCGTATTTTGCTTTCCAACCCAGCTCTTTTTCTGCCTTGGCGGGATCTGCATAGCAGGTTGCGATATCACCGGGACGGCGCTCCACAATGCGGTAAGGCAGGGGCTTGCCCGTAGCCTTTTCAAATGCGTGTACAACCTCAAGCACCGAATATCCCTTGCCTGTACCAATGTTGAAGTAATCAATTCCCTCTTTGCTCATAGCCAGCTCCAGTGCGGAAAGATGCGCCTGTGCAAGATCCACAACGTGAATATAGTCACGCACACCGGTACCGTCGGGTGTGGGATAGTCATTGCCGTAAACGCGCAGATATTCGCGCTTGCCGGATGCAACCTGCGTGATGTAAGGAAGCAGATTGTTGGGGATTCCATTGGGATCTTCACCGATCAAGCCGCTCTCATGTGCACCGATGGGGTTAAAATAGCGCAGAATGGAAATTCTCCACGAAGGGTCGGAAACGTAGGTGTCCTTGAGAATGCGCTCGATCATGTGCTTGGTTTCACCGTAAGGGTTGGTGGTGTTACCCGTGGGGAAATCCTCACGGATCGGAACGGTCGCGGGATCACCGTAGACCGTTGCGGAAGAGCTGAAAACGATAGTCTTTACGTTATGCTCCTTCATGGAATTACAGAGATTGATAGTACCGGTCAAATTATTATGATAATATGCCAAAGGCATGCTGACCGATTCACCGACTGCCTTAAGACCCGCAAAATGAATGCAAGAGTCAATCTCGGGGCACTCGTCAAACATGCGGTTAACCGCAGGCTTGTCAAGCAGGTCGATCTCATAGAACTTGAAGTCCTTTCCCGTGATTTTGCGAATGCGATCCAGCACACAAGGCTTGCTGTTAGAGAAGTTATCCAAAATTACAAGCTCATAGCCCTTATTCAAAAATTCAACTGCAGCGTGAGAGCCGATAAAGCCCGCACCGCCCGTAATCAATACTGCCATTTTATTCTCCTCCGTTTTTACAAATACTTTTGAATGATCATATTCATCTGATCCATTTTTTGTTCCATATCAGCGACCAACTTAAACTGATTACGCGCGCGGTCAAGATTGTGCTGAGAATACGCCGTTCTGAAATACGTGTCACCGTTGAGGTAGTCAGTCAGGAAGCGAATACCCGTTTCAAGCGTCAATATGAAGT
>JAZOPW010000129.1:0-5331 GCA_045655785.1 Eubacteriales bacterium | reverse complement strand
AGAACGTTTTTATATTCAAACGGAAAGATCTCGGGATTTTGTTCCTTATAACAAAAATGCGCATTATATCCAACGGGCAAAAGTTCTCCGGCAAAATGATTGCAACTCCAGCTTTCATCACTCGGGCATACGTCGCTTTCAATAAAGACTGCCGGCAGACCACCGTAATTTGATACGTGAACCTCAATCGTGTGAGCTCCGGGGGATAATTCTATACGCGTCTTTTCCGGGTAACGAACGTTGTCCACCGCAATATGTCCGCATCCGTTTATGTAACATATAAGGTATCCGGCTCCGCAATCAATACACTTATGGAATTTAACGGATGCATAAGGTGTTGAGATTTTCCAAAACGGCGGTCTGTGGTAACCCCGTTCCTCTCTGCGAAGATGCACGTTCATCGTGTGAAAGATCTCATAGTCACCATAGTGCCAGATCCAATAGTTTTTATGATTCATAGAGTGGACCTCCTCGAATTATATGATGATGTTTATATGATGATGTAATTATATCATAAACCCTATTACTTTTCAACCCGATATAATAAAAATGCTTTTTGCCGAGGCAAAAAGCTACATCGTTGTTGTAAAAAGCTTGTGCGAACATTGCCCAGTCCCGTCGCATAGTCGCCCTTCGTCGGTCGCAGGCTCCCTCCTGTGTGCTCCTTGATTTGGCGGTTTCGGCTACGCAAAAACGCTCCACCGGAGCCTTTTTGCTTGCCTACCCACTCCCTCCTCCGGAGGTCGCGAAGCACAGACCTCATTTCCGTAACCAACGCAAAAAGGACACCGATCGGTGTCCTTTGCGTTGGTTGCGGAGGTGGGATTTGAACCTCACGACCTCCGGGTTATGAGCCCGACGAGCTACCAGGCTGCTCTACTCCGCGATATTGGGTTGCGTTCGCGATCAGGATCATTCGGAAAAGCTTGTTGCTCTCTTCCTATCATCCCGTGGTGGTGCCGGTGACCGGGATCGAACCGGTACGATACTTTCGTATCACGGGATTTTAAGTCCCGGGCGTCTGCCTGTTCCGCCACACCGGCAAGGTAGCACCGCGAGACCTTTGCGCTCCTGTTCGGTTCGCATTTGGTATTATATCATAAATTAATACCTTTGTCAAGTCCTTTTTTGCTTTTTTATTCGCATTTTCCATTTTATTTTTTATTATTTCACCATCAATAGGATAAAAAAACCGTTTTTGTATTCTCCACATTCGGTCTATCTCTATTATATGCACCGAATTCCCTTTTTATACGGATACCGTATGATTCTTTTGTTGCACGCACAAAAGAAAAGCCGACGTCTCAATTTCCTCTTGCAAAACGCGCATTTTTATGATACAATTTAACATGAGGAGAGCTTTCGACTTATTTTGGATGTCACAGAAAGGAAAACTACGCCTATGATGATCGTTGATCGCCAGAAACAGATCCTTGAGATCTTGAAAAAAGAACAAAGCGTAGGAGTCACACGGCTTGCGCGTGAATTATATGCAAGCGAGCCGACCATTCGCCGCGACCTGCTCTATCTGGAAAAGCAGGGATTTCTCAAGCGAGTTTACGGCGGCGCGATTTGGGGTGGTGACCCAGACCGCGAGATCCCCTATTCGGTCCGCACCGAGGAGCAAGAGGACGCCAAGGCGATCATGGCGCGAAAAGCCGCCGCCTTTTTGCACAAAGGAGACGTTGTCTTTCTTGACGGATCCTCCTCTGCCGCGCGCATGGTCGAGCCGATCCAAAAGGTCGGGGACATCCTGGTTGTCACCAGCGGTGCCAAGACCGCCATTGAGCTTGCCGAGCGCGGCGTGCGCGTGATCAGCACGGGCGGTCAGATGATCACGCGCTCCTTCACGTACGTTGGAAATCATGCCGAGGCGTGTGTGCGGTCGATTCGCGCCGATGCGGTCTTTTTCTCCTGCCGAGGTCTTTCGGATGACGGAGAAATGACCGACATATCAATTGAAGAGATCAACCTCCGCCGTGTGATGCTGGAGCGCGCGAGGGTCAAGGTACTGCTTTGTGACAGCAGTAAATTCGGAAAGCAATATATGTACTCCTTGGGATACCGTGATGACATCGACGCAGTGATCTCCGAAACCGACGAGACGAGGTGATCGGCATGAATCCCGCAATCCGTCAATATGTTTCGAAATATTTGTGGCGCAACCTTTTGTTTGTGTGTGCCATATGCTTGCCCTTTTCGATTTTTTTTGCCATTTTGGGTTCGGTCGAACAGGACGAAGAATTCCTTTTGGGGAGCGTGCTTGTACCGTTGCTTTTTGGGGTGCTGTGGCTTTGCTATTGTCTTGTACGAGCCCACTTTTTTCGACGTATGATCGAGAGACAGGAAAAGCGATTTCAAACTCCTTTTCTGGATAACGGTGCAGTACGATTGCGTGACGCAGAGGAATCAACCATGCTTCCGCCGATTTATGTGTTTTTGAACGATAATTGGATCGTATTCCCCGGCAAATTTGCAATCTGCAAAAAGAACATCCGCGGAATATCGAGCCGACAAGGAGAAGGCAGATATTCCAGGATTTTTATGCTGACCATCAAAACGGCAGAGGGTCGAAAATACCGAGCGGAATTTGGCAGTGAGCAGGCGCTCCGCAAGATTCGCCGTTGGTGCTACGGAAACAAGTGATCCTTTTCCAATCGATAAGGGCTATCAAACATGCGAGCAAGCTGTTTGGTAGCCCTTATCAAGCATTTTAATGACCGTCTCCCGCACCTATGACAAGCCTTTTTCATATTCTGTCAATAGAGCTTCCTGACAAAGCTTTATAATCAAACAGAAAAGGAGAAATCATGGCGCAATTTACCAATCAGGCGCAGCTGTCATATAACAATTCCGTCGTCAATTCCAACATCGCGGTGGGTGAGATTCTGGAGGTCCTTTCCGCCACCAAAACCGCAGTGATGGATGACTATACACGCGGAGACGATGTGACCTACGTGATCAGCGTGGTCAATTCCGGCAGTTCCGCCATTACGGGTGTCAGCATCACAGACAACCTCGGTGCTTACACCTTCAACGAACAAACTCTTTATCCCCTGTCCTATGTGGAGGGCTCGGTTCGCCTGTATATCAACGGTGTACTGCAGACCGCTCCCGCCGCTGTGGCAGGTCCGCCCTTGGTGTTCAGTGGGATCAACATTCCCGCAAACAGCAATCTGATCCTCATTTATGAGGCGGACGCAAACCAATTCGCGCCTCTGGGTGTTGATGACAGCATTGTCAACACTGCAACCGTCAACGGAACGGGCTTGCCCGCCCCCGTAACGGTATCCGAAACCGTCACTCCCGAGCAAGAGCCCGAGTTGACCATCACCAAGAGCATCGAGCCGATTCCCGTCACGGAAAACGGTACCGTGACCTACCGCTTCATCATTCAGAACTACGGCAATACAGCCGCCGTTGCGACCGACAACGTCACGGTAACCGACACCTTCGATCCTGTCCTGTCGGGTCTTACCGCTACGCTTGACGGTGCGGTCTTGACGGAAGGCACCGACTACAACTATGACGAGACCACGGGGCTGTTTACGACCGTTCCGAGCCGGATCACCGTTCCTGCCGCGACCTATTCACAGGATCCCGACACCGGTGTATGGGTTGTGACCCCCGGTGTAACGATTCTTACCGTAAGCGGAACTGTATAAAACAAAATGAGGGCTCGATCTCCTTTTCGGAGATCGGGTCCTCTTTGGGTTTCATGCTATCCGCAACCACGGATACTCTGTCACGCAAAGGAGATCAGAATACTAAAAACTTGGGTGTTTCGCCCTTCATGTGGCGGAACATTGCCTCAATCAGATCTGCGGGGCTGTCGGAGAAGCAGTTTACCGTATCTCCGCCGCGGTGATTGGTCATGGTCACGTTATTCAACTGTACGAATACGTTATCCTTCGGCAGAGGCTCGGTCGGGAATACCTCCAGAGCGGCACCGAGGATCTTCTTTTCCTGCAACAGCTTTGCCAGGTGATCATAATCCACCAGGTATGCACGCGCAGTGTTGACAAATACTGCGTCGGGCTTCAGCAGATCCAGCTCTCTTGCACCGAGCACCACCGATTTGTCATCGGTACGCGCGTGGAGCGTAACAACGTCAGCAGTAGACAGCAGCGTGTCGGGATCGGTCAGGGTCACGTTCAGGCGTGCCAGATCGGGATCGTCGGGCGTGACATTGGGATCAGTCGCAAGGATGCGAACGCGGAATGTCTGCAGCTTTTCGGCAACCAGACGTCCGATCGTACCAAATCCGACAATACCGATGGTCTTATTGCGCAGCTCAAATACACGACCTACGTTCTCATAGGTCTCATACCACTCGCCGTTTTTGAGCGCGTTGTGCGAGCGCGCAACATTTCTCATTTCGCAGATCATCATGCAAACCGCCAGCTCTGCCACCGCGTTGCTGTTGTGCGCGGGGTTGTTGATCAGATGAATGCCTCTCTTGCGTGCCGCCTCGCGGTCAACATTCTCCATGCCGCCGCGGTTGAGCAGGATGTACTTCAGCTTGGGAGCGGCTGCGATCAGCTGCTCGGTCACGGGGCAAAGATGCACCATGAGGATCTCCGCCTCGGCAACAGCCTCGATCAAGCCGTCGGGAAGCGGAACAGAGTAAGGACCCTGATGCTCCAATCTGTGAGAGATCACTCTCATATCATTGCGGTTATCGGGACCAAAATAAGGAGTGGCAATCAACTCAAGCTCGGGATGGTTCTTAAAGCATTCTACATAAAAGCTTTCTTTCATAAAATGATCGCATACTGCAACAATTTTCATTTTTATGATCCTTCTTTCAAATTGTAATATGATAAATGGTTTCAACCCTGTGGTTGAAAAGCTTCAAATTCCGTGACGATTAATAGACCAAGCAGATCTTTTCCTTCTCGCAATAGCGTTGCCATGCCGCCGAGGGCTGCCTGTCGGTGACCAATAGATCGACGTCTTGAAAATCAAACAGCTTGACAAATGACTTACGGTCGAACTTATCCGAGTCGATTGCCAGGATCTTGCGCTCGGCAGACTGAAACATAGCCTGCTTGATCATGAATTCCTTTTCGGTGGAATCGGTGATTCCCACCTGCATATCCACGCCCTTTGCAGAGCAGATCGCCGTATCGACATGATAGGCGCGGATCGTTCTCTCGGCAACCGAGCCCGTCAGCGAGAGCGCATCGGTTCTCAAGGCTCCGCCTGTGGAAATGACGATCCAATCGGATTTGTCCGCCAGCTCCAGAAGGATTCTGACCGAATTGGTGATCACGGTCAGGCTCTTCTTTTTTTCTTTCAGCTTTTTTACGATATACAGAGTAGTAGAGC
>JAZOPW010000128.1:0-2804 GCA_045655785.1 Eubacteriales bacterium | reverse complement strand
ACTCCTTGGCTCACAGAACGACATGGCTACGATCCGACTTACCTGATCTATTATAGCCGGTTCGTGTGGGGCCTTTTTATGATTTCTACATTCTGTGCGTCAACTTTCAACGATCTCGCGGAAGGTCTCGATCAGAATATCGTTGGAGGCACACCAGGATTTGTACATACCGCCGATCTTGGTCACCTCATTCCAGCTCTTCTTCTCACGCAGGAAGTTTCCGATAAAGTCGCATCCGCCAACACCGTTCGGATAGTCAACGGTATAAATACGAATGAAATCAAAGTATCCGCTGTCACGGATCAGACCCAGCATCTCGGTCATCTCGGGAGAGGTCGAACGCTGATACTGCATGATCTGCTCGAAAATGACGGGCGTGGTCTCGGTGTAAGACTCATATGCCCATGTCTCCAGTACGGCAGTAATCATTTGATGACGCTCAGACTCCACCCCTCTCATCATACTGAACAGAGAGATCGGCTGACATACCGCACAGTGATACTCTTCTTGCTTGCTGTTGTATTTCGGGATCGGAACACAGCCGTACTCAAAGGTGACCTCCGAGAAGTTGTCGTTCGCGCAGCCCGAGTTTACAATCCAGAACAGGCTCTTTTGTGCGAGGAAGTTGGAAAGCAGATCCTCGTCTCTTGCGACGTAGGAATTATCAAGCCACACTGCATCGTAAACATACTCATACAGGTCGATCGCCTTTTCATCAACCAGAATGGGGTCTACAATGATATTACCGTCATCGTCCTTGGTCGCGTAGTTGATCTCGCAGCCATGGAAGAGGGCGGGCCAGTCGCAGTAGTTGCCAAGGAGCGGATACATATCACCCAAATCCTTTTTGTTGTCCTCGTTGATGTCCTGATAGAAGTTCAGTCCCATCTCAAACATCTTGTCATAGGTCCACTTGTTGTCCGCAACCAGATCATAGGGAGATTCCAGACCGTAGTCCAGGAGCAGGTCTGCGTTAAAATAGATACAGTAGATCAGCTGTACAAGGCTTGCCGAAGCGTCACCCGTAATCATAAAATAGCTGTCATTGACAGAAGTTTTTTCCACAATGTCATCGTTCCACCAAGGCTTATCCATGTCCAGATAGCTATCCTTGATGCTGTTGATGTCAAGGAAAAAGCCCGCGCTGGCGCAAACCGCGTTACAACGCGTGTAGGAGGCTACGATATCGTAAGGGGTACCTCCCTCATGCGCTTGCTGAACGAAGCTTTTGAAGGGCGAAACCTGATTGTGTCCGCCTGCGATCGGGGTGTAGTCCAAAATGATGCCCACACGCTCGGAAAGGTTGGCGTCTCTTTCCAGAATCGCTTCATCCAGTGGAACACCATTCATTTCTTCCACCTGGTGGCTGAAATCGGTTCTGATCGAATTCCATGCAAGCACGGTGATCGGTGCATTGCCGTAATTCAGATTTGCAGGGATATCCAAGGTCGGGGTGTTTGGGTCAGTAGTCCCATTGTTGGGGTCTGTGGTTTCTTCTTGGCTTTCGGTGGTATCGTCGGGCTTCTTCGAGTTGTCGTTACATCCGACAAAGCAAACAAGAACCGTGGAAAATGCCAACAAAAGCAGCAGGAAGCGGAAAAGGTTGCTGTTTTTCATGGTTGCAATGCTCCTTTATAAATTTTTTATTCATTTTCGGAAGCTCCGATTTTGAAGTCCAAACTCCCCCATTTGGGCAAAAAAATCGCGCCTTCCAAACAATGACACAAAAGGGGGTCAGACAAAGTTATTATACATGAAAATGTACTCTTTGTCAATATCTTTTGCAAAATGTTTTGTTGAATTTTTATAAAACCGATTGTGAATTTTTATCAAACAAAAAAGCTCTTCGTCTTTGTAAAAAACGGGGAGGAATCGTCGGATTCCTCCCCGTAAAGGGTTTTATTCAGTCAGGATCAAACCTCTGTGGTGTTGTCCTCGGATGCGGGAGCATCTGCGGGAACCTCAGCCTGTGCAGCTTCCTCGGCTGCGACCTCCTCTGCGGCTGCCTCAACGGCGGGAGCAGTGGTGGGCTCGATGAAGGTTACGTCCTGTGCCTCGGTGGCAGCGCTGGGCGTGGCTTCCACGGGTGCATCCTCGGTGGATGCGGCACCGTATGCGGAAACGGGAACGCTTGCAACCATCTTCTTGATGATGCCTGCCTCGACCAGCTCCTCGGTGGTCTGGTACGGAACGTGGTAATCGACTTCCTCGATCTCCATCTTCGGCAGTTCGAGCTTTTCGCCGCAGAGCTTTTCGATCAGCTCGAGCGCATACTTGAACTTGCGGTCGCCCTTGATCTTCATCAGAACAGGTACGGATGCATACTTCTTCTTGGAAGAAACGTCCACGATACCGTACTTGGTATCCTTGAGCTCCTCGGGATCGAGTGCCAGGTACAGGTACAGGGTCTTGGTCTTTGCGTTGAGCTTTGCAACGTGGGTTCTGCCACGGTTGAACGCTTCGTAGTTCCAGCTGATACGGTTCTTGACACCCTTGTAAGAGAGCAGTGCATTCTTCAGGATGGTGTAGTAATCCTGAACGTTGCCCTGAGACTGGGTCAGGCGCGACTGGAAGCTGCGGCGGTAGCGGGTTACGATGATGATCTCACCGTTGCGCTCCTGCTCGAGCATTTCAGCGTACTTCTCAGCCTCTGCCACGGCATCGATGAAGGTCAGCGGCATGGATCCGAATCCGCCGTAGTTTCCGGTTTCATCGTCATCGTCGTCGTCATCATCGTTGTCGTCATCCTCATCGGATTCGGGCTTCTCTTCGGGTACCTCTACCTCTGCGAATGCCTCAACGGC
>JAZOPW010000127.1:0-15934 GCA_045655785.1 Eubacteriales bacterium | reverse complement strand
CATGGCTACGATCCGACTTGGAGCCCTTCCATGGTTACGTATGCGTCCTCTTTGTAATACACCACCCTGACCATGTCTCCCCTCTTGAGTGCGGAAAGACGTGCGGAAAGAGCCTCGCTTTCCTCCTCGGACAGCTCGCGTCTCGGCATTCGCTGACGCTCTTGCTCTCGCAACAGCTCCTCAAAGCCGCGCAAAGGTGAAAACGGCATGAATTGTCTTGCCCGCTCGGCTCTACTCATCTTCTCCACCATTATGCCCTCCTATCAAGGTATTTCTCATTTTTGCGGTCGATTTTTCCTCCAGGCTCGTTCCCTTCAGGATCGCGTTTTTACCGAACTTTTTCTTGATGTCAAGTACCGTATGCTGAAGATCGCGTTCCCTCTTTTCCGCATCCATATCGGTAAACAGATCATAGGTCGCATAGCATTCGTCCACCAAATGGTTGAGTCCAATATTGATCCGACGGATCGCATGATTTCGATTGACCGTTTTCTGATAATATTGCGTGAAATATTGCTCCAGCTTTTTGTAGGAGTTGGTTGCCTCGCCAAGCTTTACGGTGCCGCCCGTGGACTTGATCGCATGCTTGGAATACCCAACCGACAATGAGATCGAATCGGTCACAAGCCCCCGCTCCACCAGCTCCAAAACCAGCATATCCAGCATTTCCTTCATGATCAGCATGGCGTCATCAAAGCTGTAATCCTCAAACAGAATTTGTCCGTTTGAGATTGACGTGGTTTTGGATTCATATGCATGGATGTCAGCAATGGTACAGGGCTCGATCCCGTGTGCATGGTCGATCAAAAATTCCGCATTGACTCCAAACTCGCGGTACAGTCGGTTCTCGTCACAATGGGCGACGCCATACAGATCGTATATGCCAAGATGCTCCAATCTCTTTGCGATCCCACGTCCCACATTCCAGATATCGGTGATGGGCTTGTGGTGCCATACCGTACGCTTGAAATCCTCCTCGTCAAGATACCCCATATGATCCTTGGTATGCTTGGCGGTGATATCAAGTGCGACCTTTGCCAAAAACAGATTGGTACCGATCCCAACCGTGGCGCAAATGCCTGTTTCACGGTAGACGGCATCGGTCAGCATTTTGGCAATTTCGACAGGTGTTTTGCCGTAGAGCCTTTCATACGGGGTAATATCCAAAAAGCATTCGTCGATCGAATAGACATGGATATCCTCGGAGCTGATATATCTTAAATAAATGGCATAGATCCGTGCCGAATACTCCATATAAAGCCGCATTCTGGGCAGCGCGGTGATATATTCGATGTCATCGGGGATCTGAAATAAACGGCAACGGTTTGAAACGCCCATTGCCTTCAGGGCGGGAGAAACAGCCAGACAGATCGCACCTTTTCCCCTTGCAGGGTCGGCAACCACAAGCCTTGCTTTCATCGAATCAAGCCCACGCTCCACGCATTCCACGGATGCGTAAAAGCTCTTCAAATCAATACAAAGATACATACCCCAACAAAGCACCCCAAATCAAATCCATTTCAAAACCTCCGAAAAAACCAAATCAAAAAACGGAGCTGTCAATGACATTTATATTATAATACAAATCTGCCGTTTTGTCAATATTCTGCTCAAAAGCCCCTATCATTCTCTAAAAAGGGGGCATTTTTAATCTATCGGTGGATAATTTTTAAAAAAGTGGGGTGTTTTTTGTTTTTTTCGTTTTCCTATTGCAAAAAAAGGAAAATTCAACTATAATAGATACGATATACTGATTTTTGAAAACACAGGAGGCTTCTGATGACGCAAAAGGAACTCTATCAAATTGCAAAAGAACGCTATGCTGCAATCGGCATTGACACCGAGGCTGTGATCGAAAAGCTTTCGGGCGTGTCGATCTCGATGCATTGCTGGCAGGGCGACGACGTAAAGGGCTTTGAAAAAACAGGAGAGCTGACCGGCGGTATTCAAACCACGGGAAATTATCCCGGTGCCGCAACCACTCCCGCACAGCTGATGCAGGACATTGACAAGGCATTCTCTCTGATTCCCGGCAAGCATAACGTGAACGTTCACGCCTGCTATGGAATCTATCCCGACGGAAAAATTCCCGACAGAGACGCCATCAAGCCCGAGGATTTCCGTCCCTGGGTCGATTTTGCCAAGGAGCGCGGCATTGGTCTGGATTTCAATCCCACCTATTTTTCGCATCCCCTTGCCGCCGACGGCACTCTGACCAATCCCAATGAGGAAATCCGCGCATTTTGGATTCGTCACGGCATCGCGTGCGTTCGCATTGCCGAATATTTCGCGCGTGAAACAGGCTTCCCCTGCCTGCTCAACATCTGGATTCCCGATGGCTTCAAGGACATTCCCGCCGACCGTATGGGTCCGAGAATGAGATACATGGATTCCTTGGATCAGATCCTCGGATGCGGCTATGACAAGAGCTTGGTAAACGTCACCTTGGAATCCAAGGTGTTCGGAATCGGTCTGGAGTCCTATACGGCAGGCTCTGCCGAATTTGCGCTTTCCTATGCCACCACGCGTGGGATCGTTCCGCTGATGGATAACGGTCACTACCACCCCACCGAGCTGGTTTCCGACAAGATCTCGGCTCTGCTCTGCTTCAATCCCAAGATCGCACTGCACGTGACAAGAGGTGTGCGTTGGGATTCCGACCATGTGGTTCGCTACGATGACGAAACGTTGGAAATGATGAAGGAAGTGGTTCGCAACGATGCGCTTGACCGCGTGATCCTTGCAACCGACTATTTTGACGCTTCGATCAACCGTATTGCCGCTTGGGTCATCGGTATGCGCTCGGTACAAAAGGCTCTGCTCACAGCACTCCTTCTCCCCAACGAAAAGCTGAAGGCACTGCAAAATGAGTTGAATTTCACCGAGCTGATGATGCTGCAGGAAGAAATGAAGCTCTTCCCCGTGGGTGACGTATGGAATGAATTCTGTGCGCGCGCGGGTATTGCGGGAGACGCCTCCTGGTACGAAAGTGTTCGTGACTATGAGGAAACCGTATTGAAAAACAGATAATTTGATTTATAAAAAATCGGGAAGGAATCCACACAAACGGGTTCCTTCCCTTTTTGACTGTTATTCTTCCATTTTGGTCATGTCTCTCTGTGCCATGACAAGCCCATAATAGAGACCTTGTTTTTCCATCAGCTCATCGTGCGTGCCGACCTCTGCGATCTTCCCCTTATCCATCACAACAAGGCGTGTCGCATTGCGCAAGGTAGACAAACGGTGCGCGATGGCAATGGTCGTGCGTCCTGCGGACAAAGCCTGCAGTGCATCCTGAATCAGCTTCTCGGTCTCGGTATCAAGAGACGCCGTTGCTTCGTCCAAAATCAGGATCTTGGGATCGTGCAACAGTGCGCGTGCGATCGAAATTCGTTGACGCTCACCGCCCGACAGCGTGTGTCCCTTTTCGCCCACATAGGTATTGTATCCGTCGGGCAAACGAATGATAAATTCATGCGCACCCGCCATTTTAGCAGCCTGTATAACCTCTTCACGCGTCGCATCGGGCTTTGCGTAGGTCAGATTTTGCCACACAGAGCCTGTAAATAGGAAGTTTTCCTGCAAGACCACACCCATCCGCGCGCGCAGGACCTCCTGCGGAATATCGCGAATGTCCACACCATCGATGCGGATCGCCCCCTCGTCCACGTCATACATACGCATGATCAGGTTGATCAGCGTCGATTTCCCGACTCCCGATTTGCCAACCAAGCCGATAAATTCGCCCGGCTTGATGTGCAGGTCAACGTCATGCAAGACCTCGTCAGCATCTTCGTAGCCAAAGGAGATATGGTCGATGTCGATATACCCCTGAAGCGTGGGCAAGGGGTTATGATCGCTGTCCTTGATGTCAACGGTCTCGTCCATGATCTCATAGACACGTGTGGCAGAGGTCATCATGTTCATAAACTGTCTCGGGAAGGTCATCAAGGCATTCAGGGGCCCGTAAACCATGCCCGCATAAGCCGAGAACTGTGACATTTCGCCCGCTGTCATGCTTCCGTCCAGCATCTTGCTTCCCACATAAAACAAAAGCACGTATTCACCGATTCCCATCAGAAAATGAAGCGACGGCATCAATACCGCCCACATACGCTCCTGTCGGAGCTGGGCGTCGCGTTCCTTTGCCGAGATCTCGAGGTAGCGTTCCTCCTCGCGCTTCTCCATACCGTAGGATTTTACCACTCGGATTCCCGAAAAGATGTCGTGTAAAATGGCGTTTGCGCGAGAATTGAGCGCCCAACGGCGATTGAACATTCCGCGCATGAATCGCCAAAACAGACGAAATGCCAAAGCCACGAACGGTGCGGGAAGGAGAATGAGCAAAGCCAGCCGCCAATCATAAAAGAACATAACGGCACAGATGGCAAGCAACAAAAGCGACTGTTCAAGCACATTGGGAAGATTACGGATCAAAAACTGCTTGATATTACGCGTATCGCTGTTGACGCGCTTCATCAGCTCCCCCGATGTACGGCGCGAGATCTTCGCGATTGACAGCTGTTGGATCTTTGAGAAAACCATGTCACGCAAGCGCACGATCAGGTTATTTCCGCCAATCGTCAGAAAATATCCGCGTGCGATGGAAAAGGCGCGCCGAAGGAGATTGGCTGCCAGCATGGAAAGCACCACGCCGACAAAGCCGAGCAAAAACACATTTTCCTTTGTGTTTTGGATGTAATCATCCACCAACACACGGTTGATGTAGGGGGTCAGTACACTGACGCCCGTGGTCAGGAAAAAGAACACCGCCGCGACGACAACATACTTCCACTCTTTTTTTCCAAGAGAGAGCAGACGCACGATCACCTTCCTCTTGGATGCACAGCGCGGACAGGTCTGCATGCCTCGCGGATAGGGCTTGCCGCATTTTGGACAGCTTTTTCCCGTATCGGTAAAGCGAGAAAAATTACGGTCACCTGAACGCAAATAATGATTGATGCGCTTGACGCTCTGCCCAAGCAGTCCCTGATAACGGCTGTCTGCACGCGCGATCATCACGTGCTCGCCGTCACTCTTGCGCAAATACTCCACAAAAGCACAGCCAACACCCATGATCACCTGCAGGCTTTCAATGTTTTTGGTAGGCTCGGTCAGGGTCAGCTTTTCCTCGGTGTACACACGCACCTCATCAAGCAGAACCAGCACGAACGTACGTGTCTTCTTACAGGGCTCGGCAAGGTCAAGATTTCCGCCAAAGGTGGAAATGACCTCTTCCTTTTGAATATTGGGATCAAGCTTTTGTATCTCCTTCCAAAGGCGAGGATTGATCTTCTCCACGGTATCGCCTCCTTACAGGTAAAGCTCGATCTTTTTGTAGCTTTTCCGATCAAGCGTGTCAACCTGTGGGATCTCAAAGCGGTTTCCGTCTACGTCCAACAGGATCACGCGGTTCTCTCCCGCGCGGATGATGCTTCGGTAGGTGTCATGCAACGTAAAGCTGACCTCGCCCTCATGGGTCTTCACCTTCCAATAGGAAAAGCCGTACCGCTCCTTGACGTGAAGGATCTCCTCGATCACAGGAGAATAGTAGCGTCTGGAAAGCTCGGTTCTCAAAAGCTCCTCCTGCTCTCCCGCAAAATCCGCTACGCGCCGAATGATACCGATCTCCTGTTGGGCGTCATCCAGCACCGAAATGAATTCCCAAAGCATTTCAAAGGGAAACTGACGGCACAGAAACGCGCGCTGATCCTTTTCTGCGCTTTTGATGTACAAAAATCCGTTTTTGAGATAGAACTCCGCATTTTCGGGAGTGAGCCAAACCGTGACAGAAAGCTCTGCCAGGGTGCGCTCCTTTTGCTCCCCACGGTGTCTCTCGTGTCTCTTTTCGGAATGCTGTTTTTCCATAGTCTGCTCCTTTCTTTCAACGCTTACTCACGGATTCCCGCACTCTTGAGTGCCTCGTCCTGCAGAGTAAAGAGCTTTTTATAGACGCCGTCCTCGATCGCAAGAAGATCCTTGTGTGTACCACGCTCTACGACCTTTCCGCGCTCGATGACAACAAGCTCGTCCGCGTCACGCAGAGTTGACAGACGGTGCGCGATCATAATGGTGGTCTTCCCCTTGATCAGCTCGGAAAGTGCCTCCTGTATTTTGCGCTCGGTTCCCGTATCCATAGCGGCGGTCGCCTCATCCAAAATCAGGATCTTTGGATTCTTCAGGATTGCGCGGGCAATCGAAACGCGTTGACGCTCTCCACCCGAAAGATCCTTGAAGCCAAATCCGATGCGTGTATCATAAGCATCGGGTAATTTCATAATAAATTCGTGCGCTCCCGCACACTTTGCCGCCTCGACGACCTCCTCAAAGGACGCATCGGGACGTGCATAACGGATATTATCGAGGATCGACCCCATAAACAGGTAGGTCTCCTGGGAGACGATCGCGATATTTCGGTAAAGCGTGGAGAGTGCCAGATCACGTACGGGATAGCCACCGATACGGATCTCTCCGTCCTCAACGTCATACATACGCATCAACAGGTTCGCAAGCGTGCTTTTTCCCGCACCTGTATGCCCTACAATTCCCAATATATTGCCGTCGGGAACATCAAAGGTGACGTCGTCGATGATCTTCTTCCCTTTTTGATAAGAGAAGGAAACGTGGTCAAACTCCACTCTGCCGCCCAAGGTTTCGGGACACTCGGGGTTCTCCTTCTCACTGACGTCGGGTTGTGCGTCCATGATCTCAAACAAACGCTGCAGGGCGTTCGTGCAGTCGGCGGTCCAATCGATGAAGTCGGTAAAGAACCCTAACGGATCGTGTACCATGTTCATATAGGAGATAAAGGTAAGCAGCATGCCGTAGGTCAGATTTCCATATCCCGAAATGACCATCCAGCCGCCCACGCCCCACGCAACGATGTTGCCGAGATACAAAAGCAACCCTGCCATGGGCCAGGCGTAGTTGGTAAAGAGCGCAAGCTTTCGCTCACTCCCCGCCAAATTGCGGTTGCGTCCCGTGAAGCGCTCTACCTCAGCCTGCTCACGAGAAAACGCTTTGACCACGCGCATTCCCGAAAAAACGTCGGCAAGGAATGCATTCATCTGCTTTGAATGGGAATACCGCTTTGTATGTAGCAGTCGCTCCTTACGGAAAAAGCGTCCGAGCAGAAGCATAAACAGCGGAACCGTGATCAAAGCCAAAATGGCAAGCAGGGGTTGGATCATAAACAAAAGCACGACCAACACGATGACCTGCACCAGGCTGACGATCAGATACGGTACACCGTCACAGAAAAATCCGTAAATGGTGTTGGCATCCTCATTGACCTGCGTCATAAGCCCTCCCGTTTGTCTGCCTGTGAAAAAGCTGAGGGAGAGACGCTCGATCGAGGAAAAAATGGTCTTCTTCAGATCATATACCATTTTTGCGGCAATGGTAGAGGTCACAAGATTGTTGATCATGGTGGCAAAGAGCTTGAGAATACGGGTAGAGATCACCAAGCCCAGAACGATCAGGATCTGCCCTGCGAACTCTCCTGTTCCGTATATGACCTCGTCATAAAAGAAGCCGCTGGAAAGATAGGGGGCTAAAATGCTCATGGCGGTCAGCACAACCAAGGACAGCACCATCCATATCAGGTAGGCACGGTAGCGCAGAAAGAAGACGGCAAAGCGTCGGAACAGCTTGCCCTTTTCCATACAGTGCGGACAAATACGGCGATTGAGGTCGGGATAGCGCATGCCGCACTTGGGACAACGCTTGGATGCAGGATCGTCCTTGGGGTCGATCTCAAGCTCCTCGCCCTTGGCGATCTTCTCCGCGTATTTGGCAAACAAAAACAAGGACGCTTTACAAAAGTTCGTAAAGGACGCCAAAAAAACAGGCTCCTTTTCCTCGCCCCTTTTGGCGGTCAGGCGTCCGGCGGAAAGAAGCTCCTCTACCCGAAAATCCGACAACTCCCCGATGGGATAGGTGACGAAGTCGGTTTCCCGAAACACGGTTGTCAGGCGCGGAGCTCCCGTTTTTTTACTTGATGGCAATCTGTTCAGCGCGGTCACACCCGAAAGGATCAACAGCTGATCCTTCGTGGCAAACAGATAAACCTCGGTGGGTGTCTGTTCACGGCTACGGTCACAGTAGGCACTCAACAATAGGTCTTCATATGCGACCCCGTGCGATTGGAGAGCCTCTGCCGCAGCAGGCGGTATACGGTCAATCTCAAACACGATTCTGCCTCCGAAATAAAAGTGCGAACCCAACCGCGAATCTCGAAGTCTCTTTCGATCGGAAGATCCTTTTATGTACCCTCCCGCAGGAGGGCAAGCATTCAGCGGTTGTTGTTCTGATACTTGTTTTGGTTATTGTTCTGGTTGTTCTGATTTTTGTTCTGGTTGTTCTGATTGTTCTGATTATTGTTCTGGTTCTTATTCTGATTGTTGTTCTGGTTGTTGTTCTGGTTGTTGTTTTGGTACTTGTTTTGATTATTGTTTTGATTGTTTTGCATGATTAGCACTCCTTTTTGTAATTTGGGATTACAAAAAGAGTATGTGTCGGATCAAATGTTTTTATTCACGCCGTCCGAATGATACCGAAATCCAATTTGCGTTTTTAATTCATGCAGAACCGAATAAAAAAGTGAGATTCCGGCAAACGAAAAAGCAAAAGCAATCAACCAGATCCATGGATATTCCAAGCGAAAGATCGCGTCAAGCACCGTGGTAATTGTGGCAAGTGAGAAGATTACAAGCATCACAGTCATACGAATATCAAACCATTGGTGCACCTTTTCGGTCGCGAGCTCGGAGATTCGCGCGGTGTCCTTCCCTTCATATTCCACGCCTGTATGTGTGCGCACAATTTCGGAAAGGGTTTTGAGCAATACGGCAAGCAGAATCAAGGTAAAGATCGCCTCAAGCGAATCCAAAATTCTGACTGCAAGATATCGATAATAGGCATCGGCTTGATAGAGCGATGCTTCGGGTAAATAATTCCTCAAAAAAGCAGAATTGACAACCATTTGTGCCGCGCTGACACCGCCCAAGGCAATGCAGGCAAGAATGCAAGGCTTTTTTGACGGAATATGATCACCAAGGGATCCGACACTCACTCCTACAAGAAGGGCAAAAACAAATCCCGGCAGAATGGAATAATGATTCATGCGCAGACTCGCGGCAAAAAGGATCGCAATTTGCAACAAATAAAAGCTTCCCGAAAAGCGACGCACGGTCAGCATCCCCGTTTGTGTAGCAACGTCTTCCCGATAGCGCGTGTCCAATGCCTCAAGCCATTCCCATTCACGCAATACACGGTGCATGAAACGAAGGAAAGAAACCACCCAGATCACGGCTGCGATCAATGCGACTGTGCTGCATAAAGCGCGTATCACATTGACGTAAGCATATCGGTCAACCGTTTGCGTGGGAGACAGCATAACCGAGGAATACCACTCCCAATTAAAGCCAGGGGTTCCGTTTTCGCCTTTTCCGTCCAGGGAAGAAAAAGCAAGAAGCTCGGGTAACAGTGCCATCAGAGAGGAAAGAATGACAAAGGTGCGTGTTCCCACCGACATTCGTCCGATTACGGTGCGTCCTCTTTTTTTGCAGGTCAGGGTCGGTGCCGTATAGCGGTCGGCAAGATACTCGAATCCGCAAAACAGCTCCCGAAACGCGGGAATCAAAAGAAACCACTGTACAATCGTCATCAGGAACGCGCCCAGCATCAAATAGGAGCGTAATTCATAGACATTGGTCGCATGCTTTGCGATCACGCCGTAGGCAAATGCCGAGGCAAGTACCTGGGCAACGCCGAGAAGCGCAAGAATGCGAAAACGACGCACGGCATCAAGCATATGACCGTCGAGATCGGCAAGGCGGGAAAGCCCTATGCAAAGCAACAAATAACCGATGCAGTTCGGCAACAGATCAACAAAAGCCGTTACAGGATTACACAAAAAGATTCCCGCAAGCATCACCGCAATCAAATCTGCGGATAATTTGCGATTCATAGGTATTCCCCTCCTTCCAAATCATGTTTTTTTCTTATTTTTCCTATTTTTTTATTTTTTCTTATGTTTTCGTTCGCGCTTTTCCTTACGGCGGCGCAAAAACGCTTCGGTTTCCTGTGTGGTCTTTTCGATCGATCTTTGACGGTTGCTCTCATAAGCCTCGTTGAGACGGTTGATCACCCCAAAGCGAGAGGGCTTTGCAGGCTGCTCCTCATCCCCCGCGCGGCAAATATTTTTGTTGCAGGAGAGCAACAGGGTCAGGTTGCAGATCAGCCAGATCAGGTAAGTCAGGGTCACAGGAAGTGCAAGATAGCCCCCGATGGCGGTGATTGCCTCAATGGGAAGATGCGCGATCAGATAAAGCACCGCATAAAGACAGACGAAAAAGGAATTGCGGATCGCCGCCGTGGTCATATGCAGGATACCAAGCTCCTGTGTAATGGCACGGATGCCGTAAAGCATAGCAAGATTGAAGGAAATAAAGAGCATAAAGGTCAGCCAATCAACGACCGCCCCCACAGAGGCACCAAAGATCGGCAGACTCCACAGCAGCATTCCGTTCAGAGACTCCAGCATCTCATAGACCGAGATCACCAATATAGGGATCAAAAGCCATTTTGCCCAGACAAACGCGCGGTTGTAACGGGTCAATTCAGAAAGCCCCAGCAGCATCAATCCGCTTCCTACAAAAACCGCCACGCCGCCAAAGCCAAGACTCTGAATCGTCATATTGATCACAAAGGTTACAAGATAGCCGATCAAAAGATATCCAAATCCCATACCTTCCTCCCGTCAGCCCTCGGCTCCGTTGCGCATACAGCAGTTTTTATATTTCTTTCCGCTTCCGCAGGGACAAGGATCATTTCTGCCCACACGCGCACCGTCACGGACAACGGTGGTCGTGGCACGGCGCGTTACCGTGACCTTTTTGGGTCCGCCCTCAAAGCCTGCGGTCAAGGGGTTTGCAACCTGTACACGCTCGATCGGCTGTGTTTTGGGAACAATCGAAAGAATGGTACGTACCGTCTTTTGGCGGATGTCGTCCACCATCGTTTCAAAGAGCTCGGCGCCCTGAATGCGGTACTCGTTGACGGGATCGCGCTGTGCGTAGCCCTGAAGTCCCACATTGCTCTTCAGATCGTCCATTGTATCAATGTGATCCATCCATGCGGTATCGACGTTCCGCAGCAGCACGGCACGCTCGACCTCACGGAAGACCTCCGCACCAAAGAGTGCTTCCTTTTCCTCATAGCGCTCAATGGCACGCTTGCAAAGCATATCCGAGACCGCTTCTCTTTCCAGGTCGTTCAGCTCCTGTTGCGTATAATGAAAGTCCTCCTCGGTGGTCAAAAGTCCCATAAAGTGTGCGCGCAAGGCATCGAATTCCCATTCGTCGGGAACCTCACTGCGCGTAAAGCCCGCTACCACGTTTTCCACGGTAGAGGTCAGCATCTTGCGGATGGTCTCGGAAATATCCTCGCCGTCAAGAACATCCTGACGTTGCTTATAAATGATGGTACGCTGCTGATTCATGACGTCATCATATGCCAGCACGTATTTTCTGCGCTTGAAGTTTGCTTCCTCGATCCGCATCTGCGCACCCTCGATGGCGTTGGAAAGGATCTTTGCGTCAATGGGCATGTCCTCCGGCATTTTCAGTGCGCTGACGATGCCCTGCAGCTTTTCGGTTCCGAACAGACGCATCAGATCGTCCTCCATCGAAAGGAGGAAACGCGATTCACCGGGGTCACCCTGACGTCCCGAACGTCCGCGAAGCTGGTTGTCGATGCGTCGGCTCTCATGTCGCTCGGTACCGAGAATGAACAAGCCTCCCGCCGCCTTTACCTTTTCCGCCTCGGGTGCAATCTGATCACGGTATCGCTGTACCGCCTCGCGGAAGTATTCGCGAGCCGCCAGAAGCTCCTCATCGTCGGTCTCGGTAAAGCCTGTGCATTGCTGAATCAGCTCCTCGGGGTATTCCTTGGAGCGCATCTCCGCCTTTGCCATAAACTCGGGGTTACCTCCAAGCAGAATATCGGTTCCGCGTCCTGCCATGTTGGTGGATATCGTCACGGCACCCGGCTTTCCTGCCTGCGCAACGATCTCGGCTTCTCTCTCGTGATATTTCGCATTCAGGACGGTATGCGGAATGCCTGCCTTTTTGAGTCGGATCGAAAGTGCCTCGGATTTGTCGATCGAAACGGTACCCACAAGCACGGGCTGTCCCTTCTTATGGCACTCCACGACCTGCTCCACGATAGCTCGGTATTTGCCCTCCATGCTACGGTAGACAGCGCCCGAATGATCCACACGGATCATCGGCTTATTCGTGGGAATCTCCACAACGTCCAGCTTATAGATCTCGCGGAATTCGTTTTCCTCGGTCAGCGCGGTACCCGTCATACCAGACAGCTTTCGGTACATACGGAAGTAGTTTTGGAAGGTGATGGTTGCAAGGGTCTTATTTTCCTTTTGCACCTGCACGCCTTCCTTTGCCTCGATTGCCTGATGCAAGCCGTCCGAATAACGTCTGCCGGGCATGAGGCGACCCGTAAAGGAATCGACGATGATGACGCCCTTTTCATTTACCACGTAATCGACGTCGCGGTGCATACAGCCATGCGCACGGATCGCCTGATTGATATGGTGCGCGATCACGGCATTTTCGGAATCTGTCAGGTTTTCAAGACCGAAATAAGACTCTGCCTTTTTGGCACCGTGAGGCGTCAGAATGGCGTTGTTCGCCTTTTCGTCCACAATGTAATCGGCATTGATGTCATCGTGACTTTCCTTATTGTCAAGCTCCTTGATAACAAATTTGCGCATCGAGCGCACCAAGGACTCGGCTTTCTCGTAAAGATCGGTTGCGGTTTCTCCCGCACCCGAAATGATCAGCGGTGTACGTGCCTCGTCGATCAGGATCGAGTCAACCTCGTCCACGATGGCAAAGGCATGCCCTCTCTGCACCATTTGCTGCTTGTAAATCACCATATTATCGCGCAGATAGTCAAAGCCGAACTCGTTATTGGTTCCGTAGGTAATATCGGCTTGGTAGGCGGCGTGCTTTTCGGCAGAGGACTGTCCGTGTACCACAAGACCTGTGGTCAAGCCCATAAAGCCGTACACACGTCCCATTTCCTCGGCACCCACGCGAGCCAGATAATCATTGACGGTCACAATATGGACACCGTTCCCCGTCAATGCGTTGAGATATGCAGGAAGGGTTGCCACAAGGGTTTTACCTTCACCCGTCTTCATCTCGGCAATTCTTCCCTGATGCAAGACGATGCCGCCCAAAATCTGCACACGGAAGGGGCGTTTCCCCAATACACGGTCATCGGCTTCGCGTATTGCCGCAAATGCGTCGGGCAGAATGTCATCCGTGGTTTCTCCTGCGGCAAGTCTCTCCTTGAGCTTTCCCGTAACTGCACGCAATTCGGCATTGCTCATGGCGGCATAGGTGGGTGCCAATGCATCCACTCGGTCGGCAATCACATTCAGTTTTTTGATCTGACGTTGGCTGTAGGTTCCAAAAATCTTGCTCATCAAAGACATAGTTGTAATATTCCTTTCCTGTACGAAGGATCATAATGTTTTTATTATACTATAAAAAAAGTTAAAATATATTATAAATTGTAAATTTTAATAATTTCCTTTATTTTTTGCTTGCACAAATGCAAAAAATGTGCTATCATGTATCCAACTCCCAAAAAAAGGAGTCAGAAAGGTATCCGAAGCTATGAATTCGATCAACATTGTCCTGCACGAACCCGAGATCCCGCAAAACACGGGAAACATCGCAAGAACCTGTGCCGCAACGGGCGCGTCACTCCATCTGATCCGCCCCCTTGGCTTTACCATTGACGACCGCAAGCTCAAGCGTGCGGGCTTGGATTATTGGCATCACCTCGACATCACCTATTATGATGGGCTGGATGATTTTTACGCCAAGAATCCCGACGCAAAGGTCTATTATTTCACCACAAAGGCAAAGCACGTCTATACCGAGGTGCAGTACCCCGAGCGCGTTTTCATCATGTTTGGAAAAGAGACCAAGGGGCTTCCCGAAGAGCTGTTGCTTGCGCATCCCGAGGAATGCGTCCGCCTTCCGATGCGAGACGGCTTGCGCTCGCTCAATCTGTCCAACACCGTGGCAATCGCGGTGTATGAGATCCTGCGTCAGGGCAATTTTGAAGGACTGCGGACGGCAGGAGAATTGACGCGCTTTTCGTGGGACGGATAACCGAAAAAGGAAAGAAAATGAAGATGAAACAGGAAAAAGTATTGGTCGCAATGAGCGGCGGCGTGGACAGCAGTGTGGCGGCATTGTTGTTGAAGGAGCAGGGCTACGATTGCACAGGCATTACAATGAAGCTCTTCTCTCCCGAGGATCTGCCCTGCGGCTCGCAAAAGGCTTGCGGCAATGCCGAAGATAACCGAGACGCCGAGCGTGTTGCCGCATCCTTGGGGATTCCGTTTGAAATCTGCGACTACTCGGAGGATTTTCGTCGAAACGTCATCGATTATTTTATCAACACCTATATCAACGGCGGCACACCAAACCCTTGCGTGGAGTGTAACCGCACCATGAAATTCGGAAAGCTGTATGATGCGGCAAAGCGTCTTGGCTGTCAGAAGATCGCCACGGGTCACTATGCCAAGGTGACGTGTGACGTCAATGGACGCCGACAGCTATCGGCGGCGGATGACAGCAGCAAGGATCAGACCTACGTGCTTTGGTCGCTCTCACAAGACCAGCTTTCAAGAACCCTCTTCCCTCTTGGAAATATGCGAAAAAGCGAGATCCGCGAATTGGCACTCGCGCACGGATTTTGCAACGCTGACCGCAAGGACAGCCAGGATATCTGCTTTATCCCCGACGGGGATTACGTCTCCTTCATTGAAAAGCACACGCAACGCGAATTCCCAAGCGGAAGCTTTGTGGATCTTGAGGGCAATATTTTGGGTCAGCACCAAGGCTTGATCCGCTACACGATCGGTCAGCGAAAAGGTCTTGGCATCGCATTTGGAAAGCCTACGTATGTGTGCGGAAAGAATCCGATTGATAACACCGTGATTTTAGGTGACAACGCCGATCTCTTCCGACGCGCGCTGACGGCGCATGCCGTCAACCTGATCGCCATAGAAAAAATCGACTCACCGATCCGTGTACAGGCAAAGGTGCGCTATTCGGCAAAAGCGGCATGGGCAACCGCGGAGCAAACCGATTCCGACAGACTTCACTTGGTTTTTGATGAGCCACAACGCGCGATTTGCTCGGGACAGTCGGTTGTGCTTTATGATGGAAGTACGGTAGTCGGCGGCGGTATCATTGATTAAATGCGATTAAAATTACCAAAATGCAAAAAAAAGGTTGACTTTTTCGGGTAAATGCGTTATAATGATATTGCCCAAACAACAAAAATCTATCGGGCAAAGAAAGGAAGACTTTATCATGAAAAAACGTATTTTACTCGTCCTTCTTGCTGTTGTTTGCATTCTCTCGTTTGCCGCATGCAAAAAAGACACCCCCCAGTCGCTCTTTGAGAACGCGGAAAAGACCTTGAGTGAGATCAAGGGCTATGAAGCAAAAATGACTATGATCACAAAGACCGAAATCGCAGGCTCCAAAAACACGAACGAAATCGAAATGAATATGAAGGTCAACGGCGACAACCTGGAGATTTCCGTTGAGGATCAAACCGTTCTTTACGTAGACGGCTTCATGTACATGGATATGGGAGAGATGGGCAAGTTCAAGGTTGAAATGTCCTTGGAGGATATGCAGGAAAACCTGGGCGTTCAGACCAATGCAGCCGATCTTCCCAAATTGGACGAAGAGGACTTTAAGGATGTTGAGCTTGTAGAGGACGGCGACAACCGCTCCTTTACCGTAGTACTTGACGAAGAGACCGTAAAGAATTATCTTGGCTCCTCTTTGGATCAGTATATGGATGAAGGCAC
>JAZOPW010000126.1:0-4181 GCA_045655785.1 Eubacteriales bacterium | reverse complement strand
TTCAACTTGTTATATCTCATTTTTAGAATAAGGGGTGCAAAAACATGAAAATTTTAAAATATGCCGTCGCGGGAACTATGGAATCCAGCGATGCATACATTGAGATCGAACCCGGAAACGGTCAACTTAACTTAAGCGTTGAATCGGTAGTAAAAAAACAATTCGGCGATAAAATAATGGCATCTGTCAGGGATGTATTGGATGAATACAACGTAGAGGATGCAAACGTGAGAGTTGGCGATAGGGGGGCTCTTGATTGCGTGATACGAGCAAGAGTCGAGACCGCGATCCTGCGTGCAAAGGAGGATTGATATGAGAAGAAGTATGTTGTTTTTACCGGGAAACAATCCGAATATGATAATCAATGCGAGCTGCCTTGGCGCAGATGCGGTCATTTTTGATCTTGAGGATGCCGTTGCCCCCGCTGAAAAGGATGCTGCAAGAATACTTGTCAGAAATACGCTTCGTTACACTGATCTTTCGGGCTGTGACGTCATCGTTCGCATCAATTCCGTTGATACCGGTTATTGGAAATCGGATCTCGATTTTATACTTCCCGAGCGCCCAAACGTAATTCTTTTGCCAAAATCATCAACACCTGCGGATGTTCTCACCGTGGATGCCTATATGAGCAAGGTGGAGGAAAGATTAGGATTAAAGAACGGAACGGTTCGGCTTATGCCATTGATAGAGACGGCAATGGGTGTGGAAAACGCCTATGCGATAGCTTCTGCATCCAATCGTGTGTGCGCACTCTTCCTTGGTGCGGAGGATCTTACTGCTGATCTTCGTTGCAAGCGAACAAAGGAAGGCAGAGAGATAGAATACGCGCGTCAGCGACTGGTAGTAGCGGCAAGAGCCGCGGGAGTTGATGTATACGATACCCCCTTTACCGACGTCAACGACGATGAGGGAATCATTGCAGATGCAACGCTTGCCAAGTCCTTAGGATTTACAGGTAAAGCCTCTATCTCGCCAAGACACGTAGATGTAATCAATCAGCTCTTTTCTCCCACGCTTGCTGAGATCGATTATGCATATGAAGTGTTGGACACTATCGCTCTCGCGAAAAAATGCGGTAAGGGTGCTGTATCACTGTACGGAAAAATGATAGACGCGCCGATAGTTGCCCGCGCAGAGCAGACGATTGCCATGGCGGAGGCTCTTGGGCTAAACAGGAGGAATAAGGATGAATAAACTTGTCAGATCAATACGTGAGGCGGTTTCTCTTGCGGGTGTAAAGGACGGAATGACGGTTTCCTTCCATCATCATCTGAGAAACGGAGATTTTGTTCTCAACATGGTGATGCAGGAGATCGCCAACGCGGGTATCAAAAGCATTAACGTAAACGCAAGTTCACTGTTTGACGTTCATGCTCCCCTGCTAAAGCACATAGAAAATGGGGTGGTTAGCGGAGTGTCGGCAGATTACATATCTGCGGGACTTGGGCGTTCATTCTCTCGCGGTGTGCTTGAGAATCCTGTGCAGTTTCGCACACACGGCGGACGTCCCGGGGATATATCTCTTGGGAAAACTCCGATAGACGTTGCGTTTATAGCCGCGCCCACCGCCGACCCCATGGGAAACTGCTCGGGAAAATACGGCAAGAGCGCTTGCGGAAGTCTGGGCTACGCGTTTGCCGACGCAATATATGCCAAAAAGGTTGTCATTATTACAGACAATCTTGTTTCTTATCCTCTACAGGATCCTTCCATAACCGAGGATTACGTTGATTACGTAGTCACGGTCGATGCTATCGGTGACCCCAAGGGCATCGTATCGGGAACTACGCAAATCACTCGCGACCCTGTGGGACTCGTTATGGCAGCCAATGCCGCAAAGGTCATCGAGGCATCGGGACTTTTGAAGAACGGCTTTTCATTCCAGACGGGCGCCGGCGGCGCATCTCTTGCGGCAGCAAAATTCCTAAAGGATATTATGCTTCGCGAACAGATACGCGGAAGCTTTGGTCTTGGCGGTATAACGGGATATATGGTAGATATGCTTCACGCGGGATGCTTTGAGCGGCTTCTCGACGTTCAGTGTTTTGATCTGAAGGCTGTGGAATCCATACGCTCCGATCCGAGACATATGGAAATATCCGCAATGAGATACGCATCTCCCGTTTCAAAGAGTGCGGCTGTGAATAGCCTTGACGTAGTTATTCTCGGGGCAACCGAGATAGACACGGATTTCAACGTAAACGTACATACTGACTCAAACGGATATATTATGGGAGGCTCGGGTGGTCACAGCGACACGGCAGCGGGAGCAAAGCTCTCCATGATCATCGCACCGATGTTCCGCGCAAGATTGCCTATCGTTACCGACAAAGTTACCTGCGTATCGACGCCCGGAAAGGACATTGACGTGCTTGTAACACAGGGCGGTATTGCGGTCAATCCAAAGAATAACGAGTTGAAGTCACGCTTGAAGGACGCAGGACTTCCTCTAATTGATATCGAAGAGCTTAAGGCTAAAGCGGAACGGATTACCGGTATTCCCCAAAAGCTTTCAAGGGGCGATCGAGTCGTCGCACAGGTCATTGGAAGAAACGGCGAAATCTCGGATCTTATATACAACGTACCTTTTGAAAATTAAGGAAGAAATTTTTTATGAGAGAAATAAATGCAACATTAATCACCGAGTCTGTAAAGAAGCTTTGCATAGAAGCAAACTCCCATCTTTCAAATGACGTCAAGAATCGCATTGTTGATTTTTGCGACAAAGAGCCCTGGCCTCAGGCAAAGGAGATATTAGAGCGCATCATTGAAAACTATGAGATCGCCGACGAAAGAGAACAGCCGATATGTCAGGATACAGGCGTTGCCTGTGTATTTCTGAAAATAGGTCAGGATGTGCACGTCAACGGAGATATTACCGAGGCTATAAATGAGGGTGTGCGTCAGGGTTACACGGAGGGATATCTTCGTAAGAGTGTAGTTCGTGATCCTCTTGACAGAGTAAACACAGGTGACAACACTCCTGCCATGATCTATTTTGAGCTCGTTAAAGGAGACAAGATAGAGATTACCGTAGCTCCAAAGGGCTTCGGCAGCGAGAACATGAGCAAGATAGCTATGCTCCGCCCCTCAGATGGACTTGAGGGCGTTAAAAGTTTTGTAATTCGTTCGGTAGAGGAAGCGGGTCCAAATCCTTGTCCTCCCATAGTTGTGGGAGTCGGCATCGGAGGTACGTTCGATAAGGCGGCTTACCTTGCGAAAAAAGCACTTCTGCGTCCGCTTGACGAAAGAAATCAAGATCCTTTTTACGCAAATCTTGAAGAGGAGCTTCTTGAGCAGATCAACGGTCTCGGTATCGGTCCTCAAGGCTTTGGCGGTAAAACCACTGCGCTTGCGGTAAATATTGAAAAGTTTCCCACACATATCGCGGGACTTCCCGTAGCCGTAAACATCAACTGTCACGTTACAAGACATAAAACGGAGGTGATATAATGGCTATTTCGATCAAAACTCCCCTTACCCGCGAAGATGCAAGAAAGCTGAAGGCGGGCGACAGCTGTCTCATTTCCGGTGTTATCTACACTGCAAGAGATGCCGCGCATAAAAGACTTTGTGAACTTGTTGCGGCGGGAAAGGAATTGCCGTTTGATATAAAGGACAGTATCATATACTTTGTCGGTCCTACTCCCGCAAAGCCCGATCAGGCTATCGGGTCTGCCGGTCCAACCACCTCTTACCGTATGGATGCTTATAGCCCTACTCTTATAGGAGAGGGGCTTACGGGTATGATCGGCAAGGGCAAACGCGGAGATGAGGTCATCGTGGCAATGAAAAAGCACGGTGCGGTCTACTTTGGTGCTATCGGAGGATGCGGAGCATTACTCAGTAAGTGTATCAAAAAGGCTGAGATTGTCGCGTACGAGGATCTCGGCGCTGAAGCGATAAGACGGCTCGAGGTTGAAGAACTTCCTGTTATCGTTATCATTGACAGTGATGGCAATAATCTCTACGAAAGCGGAAGAAGAGCATATCTTGCTCAAAAGAATTAATTATACAAAAATCCACGATTTCAACGATGCGTCTGCCATCGAAATATAGGGGTAAAAAGAAAAGTAAAAAGCCTTAAAACGTAGTGTTTTAAGGCTTTTTAAGCTTACTGCGGACGACGGGACTTCCGCCCGTGGCGGCCTTAGCCGACGAACAGTTATTAACTGTTC
>JAZOPW010000125.1:0-4748 GCA_045655785.1 Eubacteriales bacterium | reverse complement strand
CGAGCAGATGCGAGAGATCAATGACGAAATTTTTGCAGAAGCCTGTAAAATAACCGAAAAAGGAGTTTGATGATATGGATATTCAAAAAATACTGTCACGCTGTGACCATACATTGCTTGCCCAAACCGCAACGTGGGAGGAGATTCGTGCCATTTGTGATGACGGGATCCGCTTTGGTACCGCGTCGGTCTGCATTCCGCCAAGCTATGTCAAGGCGGCAAAGAAATACGTAAAGGATCGCCTGCAGATCTGCACGGTGATCGGCTTTCCCAACGGATACAACACCACTGCCGTCAAGGTCTTTGAAACACGCGATGCGGTTGCATCGGGGGCTGATGAGATCGACATGGTGATCAATTTGGGAGATTTGAAGGACGGAAATGATGAAAAAATTCTGGAAGAGATCCGCGCGGTCAAGGAGGCTTGTGACGGAAAGCTTTTGAAGGTGATCATTGAGACCTGTCTTTTGAACGAGGACGAAAAGCTTCGGATGTGCCGCGTGGTAACCGAAGCGGGAGCCGACTATATCAAGACCTCTACGGGCTTTTCAACGGGCGGCGCGACACGCGAGGACGTGGCTCTGATGCGACGGAACGTGGGGAAGGACGTTAAGGTCAAGGCGGCAGGAGGCATTGCAACGCTTGACGATGCAAATGATTTTATCGCACTTGGTGCCGACCGTTTGGGAACCAGCCGTGTGGTTCGTATTGTAAAGAATGATTCTGTGAAGGACGCGAAAGGAGAATAAAAATGTCTGTTCCAACACCGCACATTGCCGCAAAGGCAGAGGATATCGCAAAAACCGTACTGATGCCGGGAGACCCCCTGCGCTCGCAATTCATTGCCAAGACCTATCTCGAGGATGCCGTGCTTGTCAACAATGTGCGCGGCGTACAAGGCTATACGGGTTATTATAACGGAAAAAAAGTGACCGTAATGGCATCCGGCATGGGTCAGCCTGCCATCGGTATTTATTCCTATGAGCTGTTCAAATATTATGACGTGGATGCCATTATCCGCGTTGGCTCGTGCGGCTCCTTCCACCCTGATCTGCACGTGCGTGATATTGTGATTGCGATGGGTGCCTGCACAAACGGTAATTTTGCCGCGCAGTTCAATATGCCGGGGCAGTTCGCGCCGATTGCCGACTTTGATCTGGTTCGCCGTGCGGCAGACCTCTGTCGGAAAAAGGGCGTCAACTATAAGGTTGGCAACATCTTTTCCTCGGATATGTTCTACAATGCCGCAGGAACCGACATGGAATGGGCGAAAATGGGTGTGCTTGGCGTGGAGATGGAGTCTGCCGCGCTCTACTGCAACGCGGCTTGGACCGGAAAAAAGGCACTTTGTATCTGCACCGTCAGCGATAATTTCCTGCATCCCGAAGAAAATGCAACCGTGGAGGAACGTCAGAATTCCTTTACCGATATGATGGAAGTAGCCCTTGGATTGGTCTGACGTTATGAAAAAAAGAGTATTTTTAATTGTTTTGGACAGTCTTGGTATTGGAGAAATGCCGGACGCGGAAAAATGGGGAGACGCGGGGAGCAACACCTTAGATGCGATCTGCACGTTGCCGCAATTTTCCTGCCCGAATCTGGAATCCTTGGGGCTCTTCAATATAGAGGGTGTGGATGGCGGCGTTTCTGCGCCAAGAGCATCCTTTGCCCGTATGCGTGAGGCATCCGAAGGAAAGGATACCACCATCGGGCATTGGGAGATTGCGGGAGTCGTTTCAACCGAGCCGCTTCCCACCTATCCGAACGGATTTCCCGATGACATCATTGCGCAATTTTCCCGTTTGACCGGTCGCGGTGTGCTTTGCAACAAGCCCTATTCGGGAACCGACGTCATCCGCGATTATGGCGAGGCGCACAAAAAAAGCGGAGATCTCATTGTATACACGTCGGGAGACAGCGTCTTTCAGATTGCCGCGCATACCGATGTGGTTCCCGTAAAGGAGCTTTACCGTTATTGCGAAATTGCGCGAAAAATGCTGGTTGGAAAGCATGGTGTCGGACGTGTAATTGCGCGTCCGTTTGCGGGGGAGCATCCCTTTTACCGTACGCCTGAACGTCATGATTTTTCCTTGGAGCCGCCGAAAGTCACAATGGCAGACGTCCTGCAGGAAAAGGGATATGATACCCTGTCGGTCGGCAAGATCTATGACATTTTTGCAGGTCGCGGCTTTGCACAGTCCTACCGTATCTCGGGAAATGACGAGGGCATGGAGCGGACGATCGAGCTTGCCTCGCATGATTTTGAAGGACTTTGCTTTGTCAATTTGGTCGATTTTGATTCTGCATACGGACATCGGAACGATCCCGTGGGGTATGCCAACGCCATGACCGCGTTTGATAGGCATTTGGGTGAGCTGTTGCCCAAGCTGCGACAGGATGACCTGTTGATCATCACCGCCGATCACGGATGTGACCCCTCCACACCGTCCACCGATCACTCGCGCGAATATACCCCGATGCTGATCGTAGGCGATCGGGTGCGCCAAGGGGTCGATCTTGGAACACGACCAA
The DNA here is from genome assembly GCA_045655785.1 of Eubacteriales bacterium. Classification (GTDB taxonomy): domain Bacteria; phylum Bacillota; class Clostridia; order Oscillospirales; family CAG-272; genus UMGS1865. Next base: position 2,216 of record JAZOPW010000125.1, on the reverse strand, counting down.
GCTTTGCCGATATCGGTGCTACGGTGCTTGATTATTTTGGAATTGACAGCAGTCGAATCGCGGGAAGCTCCTTCTTGAAAGAGGTATTGTATGAATGATATGGAATTGATGCGCCTTGCAATCGAGGCGAGAGAAAAAGCCTACGCGCCATACTCGGATTTTCGCGTAGGCGCGGCACTTCTGACCAAGAGTGGCAAGGTGCTTACGGGATGTAACATCGAAAACGCGTCCTATTCTCCTACCAACTGTGCCGAGAGAACGGCGTTTTTCAAGGCGGTCAGTGAAGGGGAACGTGAGTTTTGCGCGATCGCGGTCGTAGGTGGCAAGGGGGAGTGTCTTTCCGAACTTTGTCCGCCCTGTGGCGTATGCAGACAGGTGATGGTGGAATTTTGCGGAGCGGATTTTCGAATCTTACTCGGAAATGATCAGCACTGTGTGTCTTACAGGCTGGAGGAGCTGATGCCGCTTTCCTTTGGCTCGGAGGAGCTGGGGCAATCTTGAACCTTGCTTTTTAATGTGGAACAGTCTTTGCTTTGAGGAGAAAAAAGCCTATGAGAATGTATGATATTATCAAGAAAAAGCGCGACGGTGGGGAACTTTCCGACGCGGAGATAGCCTATTTCGCGAAAGGATACGTAAACGGTGAGATTCCCCATTATCAGGCATCGGCACTCTGTATGGCGATCTGGTTTCGCGGAATGACACCGTCCGAGACCGCCTCCCTGACCTTTGCCATTCGCGATTCGGGAGAGATCCTGCATCTTGATGGGATCAACGGCTTGCGTGTGGATAAGCATTCCACGGGCGGCGTGGGGGATAAGACCAGCCTGGTTGTAGCCCCCGTTGTGGCAACGCTTGGTGTGAAGGTCGCAAAAATGAGTGGCAGAGGGCTTGGACATACGGGCGGTACGGTCGATAAATTGGAGGCGATCGAGGGCTTTCGTACAGGGCTTTCGGTAAAGGAATTCGAGCGTGTCGTGAATGAGGTCGGCATTTCAATTGTGGGACAGGGAGCCGAGCTGGCACCTGCCGATAAATTGTTGTATGCGTTGCGTGACGTTACGGCAACCGTGGACAGCATGCCGCTGATTGCGTCCAGCATCATGGGAAAAAAGCTTGCGGCTGACGATGATTGCATCGTGTTGGATGTCAAAACGGGTAGCGGCTCATTTATGAAAAGTGTTGAGGACAGCCGTGCTTTGGCGTCGTTGATGGTGGATATCGGCAAGCGTGCGGGAAAGAGAATGTGCGCGCTGATCACCGATATGGACCGTCCGCTTGGGAATACGGTTGGAAATGCCTTGGAGGTAATTGAGGCACTTGAGGTCTTGCAGGGCAGGGGTCCGAAGGATCTGTGCGAGCTTTGCGTCGCCCTTGCGGCACATATGCTGTGTCTTGCCGAAAAAGGAGACTATGCATATTGCGAATCCGAGGTGCGCCGTGTCATCGCGTCGGGTGAGGCGTTGGCGACCTTTGCCGAGATGGTATGTGCGCAGGGCGGCGACTCCGATTGGGTGTATGATATTTCCAAATTCCCGTCGGCACCGTACAGTTATCCCGTTATAGCTCCTGCGTCGGGCTATATCACGCGCGTCAACACCGAAGCCTATGGAACGGCAAGTCTGCTTTTGGGCGCGGGGCGCAACACAAAGGAGGATACGATCGACATGAGCGCGGGAATTCGCTTGCTTGCGAAAACGGGCGACTATGTCAAAGAGGGAGAGCCGATCGCCATCCTGTATGCTTCCCACGAGAAACTGCTCTTTCCCGCCGCCAATACACTGTTGAGCGCGACAGAAATCGGAGCAACCGAACCCGAAAAACGACCTCTGATCTTTGAGGTGATCGAATAGCTTGGCTTTTAGAAGAGCCGATTGTGAAAGAAAAAGAACCGCTGTGTGAAGAACATGGCGGTTTTTTCTGATTTTTGTTTGAAGGTTGAAATTTTAAACAATCATTCATAATCAGTTGAAATTGGGTTATTCTTTTGAGTGTATGATATTTTACGAAAATTCGGTGACCTGTCCGTGTTGCAAGACCGTGACTGTCAAAAAAACATAAAAGGAGTTAACAATGAACGAAGTCAAAAAGCCAAAGAAACCGTTGGTGTTTTATTATCTGATCGTATTTGCCGTGTTGCTGCTGATCAATATGGTATTCATGCCGTATCTGATGGGATTGGAGATCGAGGATGTGGATTACGGCACCTTTATGAC
>JAZOPW010000124.1:0-3970 GCA_045655785.1 Eubacteriales bacterium | reverse complement strand
CCCAACGCCGATTCTTCAGGATGGAATTTGCAAAATCGGAAACACGGTGTTTGACCTTTCCACACCCGAATTTGTTTACGGTTCGGCATTTGAGATTCAGCCCACTGCAATTGCCACAATAGACAAGCCTCAAAAGAACATTGTTATTTTGGGTGAAATTTTCAATTTTGTACGGGAAGAGAGCAGAACACCCGACAAATTTGATATCAGCTTTGATATTTTTGACGGCAATGCATCCCTCGAGCACCGTTCCTTTGGAATGGACGCAGAGGACGCAAACGAGATCTGCGGCTTAATCAAAAACGGCAGTGTTGTTGCTATGCGCGGATATGTCAAGCATATGACAAGAAAAGGGAAGGTCGATCCCGATTTCACCTTCATTTTTACCGATTTTGCAAAGATTTCCAAGCAGATGCGCAAGGACAAAGCCGAGAAAAAACGCGTAGAGCTTCATTTACACACCAATATGTCTACCATGGATGCGCTGATCCCCCCTGACGTTGCGGTTAAAACCGCCTTGAAATGGGGACATCCTGCCGTTGCGATTACCGATCACGGAAACGTACAGGGGTTTCCCGAAGCCATGATCGCACTGGAGCGGAATACGGATAAGGATAGCGACTTCAAGGTTTTGTACGGCATTGAGGCGTATTTTGTAAACAATACTGCAGGTGCTGTTTCGGGTAAATATGACCCCGATTTCCGCGCGGAATGTGTTGTTTTTGATATTGAGACCACAGGTCTTTCGGTACAAAACTGCAAGATTACCGAGATCGGCGCGGTCAAAATCAAGGACGGCAAGGTTTTGGATCGCTTTAACACCTTTGTCGATCCCGAATGCCCGATTCCGGAAGAGATTGTCAAATTAACAGGCATCACCGATGACATGGTAAAGGGGGCTCCCAAGGTTGCGGATGCGTTGCGGGATTTCTTTGAATTTATCGGAAATAACGATCCAGACCGCGCCTATAAGCCGCTATTGATCGCGCATAATGCAAATTTCGATATTGGATTCATTCGCCATTTTGCAAAACTGTCGAATCTGCCGTTTGAAAATCCCTATCTTGACACGGTTGCTCTTTCCAAGTATATCAACCCGGAGTTGAAAAATCACAAGCTGGATACGATCGCGGAGTCATACGAATTGGGAGATTTCAACCATCACCGCGCCTGCGATGATGCGGAAATGCTTGCCATGATCTATTTTCATATGCTGGAGATCATGGAAAAAATGGACATTCGTGATCTGCAGAATTTGCAACGCGACATGACCGAAAAAGCCGATCCTTTAAAATTGAACACCTACCACCAAATTTTGTTGGTGAAAAATCTGACGGGATTAAAAAATCTTTATAAGCTCATTTCCATGAGTTATCTCGATTATTTTAAACGATTTCCTCGCATTCCAAAGACTGCCTTGGAAAAGCATCGGGAGGGCTTGATCGTGGGATCGGCGTGCGAGGCTGGCGAATTGATCCGCGCGATATTGGAGAACCGACCTGAATCCGAGTTGGAGGAGATCGTGAATTTCTACGATTACCTCGAGATTCAACCGATCTGCAACAACCGATTCTTAATTGCGGAAGGGCGTATTGCGGATGAAGAGGGCTTACGGAATCTTAACCGCCGCGTGGTGGAATTGGGCGAAAAATACAATAAGCCTGTTTGCGCCACCTGCGATGCGCATTTTCTGAACCGAGAGGACGAGCTTTATCGAAAGATCCTTCTTGCGGGAATGAAATATAAGGATTTCGACAAGGACGTTGGAATCTATTTCCGTACCACAGAGGAAATGCTGGAGGAATTCGCTTATCTTGGTGAGGAAAAGGCATATGAGGTCGTTGTCACCAATAGCAATCTGATTGCCGATCAGATTGAGAAGATCCGTCCGATCCCGGAAGGCACCTTTACCCCCGAGATGGAGGGGGCAGAGCAAGAGCTTCAGGATATGTGTTGGGCAAGAGCCAAGCAGATGTACGGTGATCCCTTACCCGAGATCGTTTCAGCAAGACTCGAAAAGGAATTGACCTCGATTATCAAAAACGGATTTGCCGTGCTGTATCTGATTGCTCAAAGATTGGTCCATTACAGCGAAGAGCAGGGCTATCTGGTAGGCTCGCGAGGCTCAGTCGGCTCGTCCTTTGTTGCCACCATGGCGGGTATTTCCGAGGTCAATCCTTTGCCGCCGCATTATTACTGTCCCAATCCGGAATGCAAGCATAACGAATTCTTTACGGATGGCTCCGTGGGATCGGGATTTGATTTACCCGACAAAATTTGTCCGAAATGCGGAACCAAATACAAGGCAGACGGACACGACATCATGTTCGAGACCTTCCTTGGATTCTATGGTGATAAATCCCCCGATATTGACCTGAATTTTTCGGGAGACGTGCAGGGAAGGGTACATAAATACACAGAGGAACTGTTTGGCGAAGGACACGTGTTCCGAGCGGGAACCTTGGGTACTCTTGCCGATAAGACCGCATACGGATATGTGGCAAAATATGTGGAGCAAAAGGGAATCAGTCTTTGCCGCGCCGAAATGAATCGATTGGTGATGAACTGCGTGGGCGTAAAAAAGACCACGGGACAACACCCAGGCGGTATCATTGTTGTTCCGCAGAACAAGGATGTGTATGATTTTACACCCGTACAACATCCCGCTGATGACCCAAATTCCGACATCATTACCACGCACTTTGCATTTTCTTATCTGCACGACACCATTCTGAAGCTGGATGAGCTTGGCCATGATATGCCAACCAAATATAAGTGGCTTGAGACCTTCACCAACTCATCGGTCTTGGACGTTGCAATGAATGACCGTTCGGTCTATGAGCTGTTTGAATCGACCGCACCGCTTGGGATCCGTCCCGAGGATATCGAGGGCTGTACGATTGGTACCTATGGCTTGCCCGAATTGGGAACCCCATTTATTCAACAGGTGCTTTTGGACGCAAAGCCGAAAAACTTTGCCGACCTTCTGCAGATTTCGGGTCTGACGCACGGTACAAACGTATGGCTTGGAAACGCGCAGGATCTGATTAAAGAGGGTATATGTGATATTTCTCGCGTCATCGGTACACGTGACGGTATCATGCTGGATATGATTCGTTACGGGCTTGAAAATGCAACAGCCTTCAAGATTATGGAGGCAGTACGAAAGGGAAAGGGACTTACCCCGGATTGGGAAGCCGATATGCGTGCGCATAATGTACCGGAATGGTATATTCTTTCCTGTAAAAAGATCAAATATCTTTTCCCGAAGGCGCATGCAGCCGCATACGTCATGTCAGCAATTCGTCTGGCATGGTATAAGGTCCATCAACCCGTGGCGTTTTACTGTACGATGTTCACCGTTGCACCAAACGGATTCGACGCACAGATTGTCATGGGCGGAAAAGCCAATGTCGTTGCTACGATGCGGGATATTCAAAAACGAGGAAAGGAAGCCTCTCCAAAAGAGCAGGCAAGCATCACGGTATTACAGCTGATCAATGAGGCGATGGCACGAAAGATTCGTTTTTTACCTGTTGATCTGCAAAAATCACATTCTTATGTATTCCAGCCCGAGGATGGTGCCATTCGCATGCCGTTTTCCTCATTGCCCGGACTTGGGGAAAACGCGGCACAAAACATCATTGAAGCAAGAAATATCGAGCCGTTTTTCTCGGTAGAGGATCTTCAAATCCGAGCCAAGCTGAGTAAATCGGTCATCGATATGTTGCGTGCCAATGGGGTATTGGATAATATCAATGAAACAGACCAGCTGACAATGCGTTTTTAAAACAAAAAGGTTATACGCTCATGATTGAGTCCGTATAACCTTTTTCTATTAAGAACTGTTATGTAATGTTATATAATTATGAAATTCGATTATTTCAGGGAAGCAATGACACGATCAACCCAAGCAAAGACCTCGGCTTTTTCTTCCGGTTTTACAGAACCGCCGATAATGGGGAGTCCA
>JAZOPW010000123.1:0-11045 GCA_045655785.1 Eubacteriales bacterium | reverse complement strand
TCGGCATTTGCATCACCCCAGCGGATGTTGCCTTCGATGCTGTCGGAAAAGAGCTCACTTTTTTGCATTACGTAGCCGATTCTTTGGCGCAGAGAGGTCAGATCCAGCGATTGGATCGGCTTTCCGTCGATCTCCACCACGCCCTCGGTGGCGTCGTAAAAGCGCGGAATCAGATTTACCAGCGAGGTTTTTCCGCACCCGGTTGCACCGATGATGGCAAAGGTCTCGCCTTTTTTGACCTCCAGATTGATATTTTGCAGAACGGGACGCCCCGTGGCGGTGGGATAGCGGAAGGAGACGTTTTTCATGGAGATGGCGACGGGAGCATCCAAGGACGCAGGCGCATGTGTGCCGCCTGTGATTACAGGATGGGTATCGAGAACTTCGCCGACACGCTTTGCCGACGCCATGGCACGCGAGACCGATTGGAACATCATGGTGACCATCATGATCGAGGTCACGACCTGTGTGACGTATGTAATACCTGCCATGATGGTACCCGTCGTCATGCCCGTGTTGGCGACCGAATCAAGCTGTACGCCGCCGATCCAGAGCAGGGCGATCACAGCACCGTTCTGAATCACGTGCAGGACGGGTGTGACGATTGCCATGAGCTTGAGTACCCTGTAGTTGACCTCGCACAGACCGCCGTTTGCCTCGGCAAAGCGGTCGTATTCATGCTCCTCGCAAACGTATGCCTTGACCACGCGCGCGCCGCTGACGTTTTCCTGTACCACGGAGTTGACGCTGTCAAGCTTTTTTTGCAGAGTGGAGTACATCGGAATGGCGCGGGACAGCACCACGATCAGTGTGACGAAGAGAATGGGGAGCGAGAGGAGCAGGATCATGCCGAAGCGCACCTCCAGCATCAGGAGCATGACCGTTCCGCCGAAAAAAAACATCGGCGCACGAACGAACATCCGCAACAGGCTTTCGATAAATTCGACGATCATGGAGATATCGTTGGTCATACGGGTGACAAGGGACCCCGTGGTGAAGCGGTCGGTCTGTTCGATCGAGAGCGACATCACGCGGCTGTATGCATCACGGCGCAGATCGTTTCCAAAGCTTTGCGCGGCACGCGCGGCGGTATAGGCACAGCAAACGCCAAAGAAGCCGCCGATCAGCGTGATGACCAGCATCATGACACCAAAGGTCAGAATGATTTGCAGTTGGGGGTAGGAGTCACCCCAAAGCAGGGACATGACACCTGCGGCAAAGGGAGACTCCGAGATGGAGGAAAGACCGTTCGCCTCGATTCCGTAGTCCACGATAAAGGACATCAGAAAGGGGAGACAAAGGTCGGCAAGCACCTCTCCCATCATCATCAGAGGAGAGACCACAGCAAAAAACGCATATGGCTTGAGATATCGAAACAGCTTTTTCAAAACAGCGTCCTTTCTTTTTTTGGAAATATTTACTATTCAGCTTTGGGAATCGTTTTTCATGTAGGTGGGCAAGATATTGTCACGCATGCGTTCCAAAAAATGCAAAAGCTGATCAGATTCTTCCTCGGTAAAGCCCTGCATCAGCTCGGCATCGATTCCGTGCAGACGCTCTCTCACAAGACGGTTGTGTTCTCTTCCTTTTTCAGATAAATAAACGCGTGTGACGCGAAGATCAAGCTCATCCGAGCGGCGTTCCACAAGTCCTTCCTCCTCCATCCGCTTGAGCGTGACGCTGACGGTTGGGGCTTTGAGGTGGGTCTTGCGAACCAGATCCAGCTGACTGCAGCCGTCGGCGCGTGAAAGCTGACGCATGATCTGCCGTGCGCTGTCCTGTGACATCACACCTTCAAGATCGTATGTCCGCATACGTCCGTGAAAGAGACGTGCAATCTCATTGACCAGCATGGGCGGCGTGGGAGCGCAATGCGGCGGCAGCTTTTCGGTTGCTGACCTGACCGTTTCATTTTGTTTCATATCAATAAAACTCCATTTCATTAGTTTACAAATAAATTATATGCTTTAAAATTGAATATTTCTACCATAAAAAATGAACGATTTATTAGTTTATAAATAAATTATTTTTCTGTCTTTCATGGTCATAATTGTTACTTATGAAACCCTTGCGATCGGTGCAAATTAGTATCAGCAAACAAACGGCAGCACACCGGTGTACAACTGCGGATCCGTCTCGCTCCGTTTTGCAAAAAGAAAAAACGGTGCGAGCCCCAAGGGGTCACACCGCGCATATAGAAAGGTACGCAAAATGAAAAAACATTGTGTATGGAAGCTTCTGTGCTGCTTTCTGCTGATGACTGCCGTTGTTTGCGCCGCTGTGGCGCCGGTAGCGGGGCAAAGCACACCGATGATAAAGGAGAGCAATGCCCAAAGCGTTGCAGCGATCAAAATGATAAATTCCCCTGCCATTTCTGCGATCCCTTCCGCATGGACGGGGCGAATGACGCAAGCACCGTCGGGAGCGACGGGATTATTGCCCGAGGATCTGCAGGATTTGGTTCTGTATCCCGGGGGCATGCCGTTTGGTGTCAAGTTTTACACCGAAGGAGTGACGGTGGTCGGCTTTTGCGACGTGGAGACCGAAAAGGGAAGCGTCAATCCTGCCACGCTTGCGGGACTGAAGCAAAAGGACGTGATTTTGAAGGTGAACGGGGAAGTTCTGTCGGGGGCATCACAGCTGACCGAGCTGATCGAAAACAGCGGAGGAAACAAGCTGGTGCTGCATTGCAGACGCGGCACGAATGAGCTTGACGTCACGCTCATGCCGATTTACTGTCCTGCCGAGGCGCGGTATAAGACAGGAATCTGGGTGCGAGACAGCGGAGCGGGAATCGGAACCGTGACCTTCATCATTCCCGAGACCGGTGCGTTTGCGGGGCTCGGACACGGCATCTGTGACGCCGACACGGGAGAGCTGGTACGGATGAAGCGGGGAAGTGTTTCGGATGTGACCATCAGCTCGGTGGTACGCGGAGCGTCAGGTGCTCCCGGAGAGCTGAAGGGCTATTTCAACGCAGGCAAGGTCGGCTCGCTCCTCGGCAACTCGGCTTGCGGCGTTTGGGGAATGTTTTCGGAGGTGCCGGAGGTCTCCTGTGAGCCAATGCCGATCGGGCTTTGCGACGAGATCGAGGAGGGCGACGCATATATCATGTGTACGCTCGACTCCAACAAAATGGGGCAATACGACGTGAAGATCTCCAATATCAACCACGACGCAACAGGCTCCAAATGCTTCACCGTGACCGTGACCGACCCCGACCTGCTCGCCGTTTCGGGCGGTATCGTACAGGGAATGAGCGGCTCTCCCATCATCCAGAACGGCAAGCTGGTCGGTGCCGTCACTCACGTTCTCATCAACGACCCCACCACGGGCTACGGCATCTTCATTCAGAATATGCTGGTGAATATGCCTGTGCTGGTGAGGTAAAACAGGGAAGGCAATATCATTCCGACGCAAATCGGTTTGATATTGCCCTTTTTATTGTTCTATATATTGCTTTGGAGAGACTCCAACGCGTTTTAAAAACTCTCTCGAGAAATGGCAAGGTTCTGCATATCCGCAAAGAAAGCCGACCTCTGACACCGAAAAATTCCCTGAGGACAATAAAGTTTTTGCGTACTTGATCCGCTTTTGTATGATGTATTCCTTGGGCGATATACCAAAGGCATTCAAAAACAGCCGTCGTAAATAAACCTCACTGATACCACAAAGCGCCGCAAGATGAGAAACACTGAGCTCGTTTTCAGTAAATGAACTGTCGATCTCCCGTATGGCAGGAGATATTAAAGAAAGGTGTCTTCCGGAGCTATATTGTCTTTGTTCTTCCTTTTGCATTTGATAGATACCGTCATACAGTGCGCGCATAGCGAGAAGATCGGCATAGTCGTTCTTACATTTCCATGCCTCACAGGCTGCCTTGAAATTGTGAAGCAGTGATTCTGTGTTTCGGAAGGACACGGAAAAAGGATTGTCGAGGATTTCCGAATCAAAATTGATGGCATAACATCCGCCGATCAAGTGTGACTCTACGTGATAAGAAGAACCCTTTGGCAAATAGAAAAGGGCGTTTCTCTCTGTCCGCATCACGTATCCGTCATCAAAAACGTAATCCTTCACACAGTTGCAATCATTCAAAACAAGACCGTGAAAAGGTCGATTCTTGTGGATATGCTTTCCGCTGTTCGGAGCAACGTATACAGCCACACTTATTTTGGTAACGGTCACGTTTTTCCAAAAATCATTCATTTTTATCACCTCAAATAAATTATATCATTTTGTTTCGATTGTGTCAAGTATTTCGCTTTGTTCATTTACAAAATTTATCAAAAATGATATGATATGCTCATAATTACAATGAACCGGAGGTTTTTTAAATATGAACCTTATCCCCAAACAGGACTTTGATTATCTTATCAACAAGTATCACGATCCAAAAGCTTCTTTTGATCCTTACAAAAGACGGGCTTATCACGGATACGATTACGACAAAAGCACAGGACTTTCCGACGAAGAGATACTTGAAGGATTGTCGGTGCTTGAAAAAGAACTTAAAGAGCTTCCCCATCCTGTCGCAAAAGCCAAAGCAATCGAATATGTTTTGAAAAACACAAGAATCGATGTGAACGAACACGATTATTTTATCGGCATTTATACTTGGAATCAAGCCATTAAAGCTACGACACTATCAAAGTGGAAAGAAGAAGTATTTACGCAAAAGCTATCGGAAATTGATGAAACTATGAAGGCTCTGAATCGCTCGGGAGCTGTCTCAATATGGCCTGATTTTGATCACGTCGTGCCCGATTGGGATTCTCTTATGAGCTTAGGCTTTGTCGGAATACGCCAACGTGCAAGAGACTACCGCGCTATGCACGAATCAAAGCGAACGCTTTCAACGGAGGAACGGTCCTTTTTTGACGGCATCGAGATAGAATATACAGCTATTATCGATTTTATTGACCGCTTGTACCGATATGCTTCAAAGCAAACTCATTCAAAGGCGGCACGGCAGACGGATTCCTTGCTTCATTTGAGGGATGGTGCGCCAACCGACATTTATGAAGCAATGCAGCTGATCTTTATATTTTTTATGGTATCCGAGTCGGTCGATCTATATCAGGTCAGATCTCTCGGCAACGGGCTTGATTATACGCTTTACTCTTTTTATCAAAATGATCTTTCAACACAAAAATACACACGTGATGAGATCAAGGAATTTTTGGCGTATTTCCTTATGCAGTGGTCTTCCATAGGAAATTACTGGGGTCAGCCCTTCTATCTTGGAGGAACGGCAGAGGACGGCTCTTCTTTAATCAATCCGCTGTCGCACGATATTATTGACGTTTATCGGGATCTTGAAATCTACAATCCAAAAATTCAAATCAAGTATAATAAAAACACGCCTATTGAATTTATAAACAAGGTATTGGATATGATACGTTCGGGGCAAAGCAGCTTCGTCTTTTGCTGTGAACCGGGTATGTGGCAGGCTGTGATGAGCTATGGCGCAAGCTTTGATGAGGCTCGGACGATGGATATTCGCGGTTGCTATGAAACAGGAGTGCGAGCAAACGAAGTCTGCACGGCAACGGGATATGTAAATCCGCTGAAAGCCGTTGTTTTGACTTTGCATAACGGATTTGACCCGCTGACAAAAAAGCAGATCGGCGTTCAGACAGGAAACGTTTCTGAATTTGTAAATTTTGAAGATTTTTATAAGGCGTTCCTTTCACAATACGGGCATTTGATCGATGAAACGGTACGTTGCGCAAATGCGTATGATCCCTATATGGCTTATATCAATCCATCATCTATGTATTCGGCAACCATTAAAACCACTTTAGAAAACGCTTACGACGGCTATGGCGGCGGTGTGAAGTTTAACAATAGCGCTTTGCTCAACTGTGGACTTGGTACAGCGGTGGATGCCATTATGGCAATATATGAATTTGTTTATGAAAAGAAGCTGATCTCTCTTGAGAAATTCAAAACCATTCTGGATCAAAACTGGGAGGGGCACGATATACTTCGGCTCAAGGCATTGAATTCAAAAAGGAAATACGGAACAAACGATGCCCTGACCGATGCTTATGCCACGGAAATATCAAATTTTTTCTGTGACAGAGTAAACGGCAGAAAAAACGGACGAGGAGGCGTTTACAAGGCCATTTTGCACTCGGCAATGCAATTTGTTTGGCAGGGAAAAAAGACCGAAGCCACTCCTGACGGACGTAAGATGGGAGAAGAGATATCAAAGAATGCCTCTCCGACCCCCGGTATGGACAGAAACGGCGTAACGGCCTTGATCCATTCCGCCTTAAAGCTAAATCCATCGTCTTATCCCGAGAGCTTTTGCTTGGATCTGATGCTTCATCCGTCAGCCGTCGAGGGCAACGAGGGGCTTGCGGTGATGAAATCCCTTTTGGATGTGTATACAGACAACGGCGGTATGAGCTTGCAGTTTAACGTTTTGAACGCAAAAATTCTGAGAGAGGCACAAAAAGCTCCCGAAAAATATAAAAACCTACAAATACGTGTGTGCGGTTGGAACGTTCTTTGGAACAACCTCAGCCGCTCTGAGCAGGATGCCTATATTGTAAGAGCGGAGAATATACAGTAATGAAAGCAACCATATTTGAGATTAAACATTTTGCCGTTCACGACGGCAACGGGATTCGCACCACCGTTTTTTTCAAGGGATGCCCTCTGAGATGCGTGTGGTGTCACAATCCCGAGGGTCTGACCGCCGCGCCACAGATCGCCCACTATGCCCATAAATGCATCGGTTGCGGCGAATGTAAAAAGCCGAACTTTACGCCGAAGAATTGTCTCGGTGAAGCAACTGTTCTTTACGGAAAGCAAATGACGGTGAATGAGCTTTTACCTATTCTTCTGGAGGACAAAGATTTTTACGAAAGTTCGGGAGGTGGAGTTACCCTTTCGGGAGGTGAATGCTTAATGCAAGCCGATTTCTGTGCCGAGCTTTTGAAACGGCTTAAAGAACACGGCATCAACACCGCCGTGGATACCTGTGGATTTGTATCAAAAAGGACTTTGGACAAGGTCATTCCGCACACCGATGTGTTTCTCTATGATATAAAAGCATATGATGAGGATATACATATCAAATGCACGGGAGTATCGAACAAACAGATACTTGAAAATCTCAAATATTTAGATTCACTTGGTAAAGATATTGAGATTCGCATTCCGTACGTTCCCGATTATAACGACAGTCAGATCGAGAAGATCGCCCGTTTCCTCACACCGCTTCAAAATGTCACAAAAATACGCGTCTTGCTCTACCATAATTACGCCGGATCAAAATATGAAGCAATAAACCTTCCAAATGCTCTCCCCGATAAATTACCCACGGATGAAGAAATAAAAAAAGCCGCAGAAAGCATAAAGATCATCACAAATTTTGTTGTCCTTTATTGACCACACACCTGAGCGGCAGCCCTATCATTCAAAGCGGCAAGATCGTCGGCGCGCAACGCTTGCGTAGCAAGCTTGCCACAAAGCGAAGCGTAGTATGGTCACCCACGTGCTGATCAACGATCCCACCACGGGCTACGGCATCTTCATTCAGAATATGCTGGTGAATATGCCTGTGCTGGTGAGGTAAAAAAGAAAAGGCAATATCATTCCGAGCGTTTGGAGTGATATTGCCTTTATTTTATTCCAAGCCAAGTAGCCAATTGACTGAAACCTTTAAAATTCGTGCCAACTCGCGCAACTCATAGTCCGCGACAAACCTTGTGCCGATCTCAATTCTGGAAATACTGTCACGCTCCATGATAATGCCCGCCACCTGTAATTGCGCTGCCAAGTCGCTTTGAGTTAAGCGATGCCGACATCTCGCTTCGTGCACTCTGTCTCCACAAATATTCTTTTTTCCGTTATAATCGTAAATTTTCACAATTTTCCCCCAAAATTAGATAAAGTTCAGAAATTATCTTGACTTTAACATATTTTTGATGTATAATTGTGTTAAAGATAAGAATTTTTAAGTTGTAATAAATTGTTTACAAAATTCTTATTACAAAAAACAAGGAGAGAAGAAAATGAAGAAAAAAATTTTGTTATTAGGAATCTTATTAGCTTTGTTTGTATTTTTTTGCTCTTGTGAATGCAAACACGAAGAGTATACCGAAGCATCTTGTACAATGTCTTCCATCTGCTTGAAGTGCGAGAGCGTTTTGAACCAAGCCATAGGTCACAATTGGATTAATGCCACCTGTACTGTTCCCAAGACATGCTCCGTTTGTCAGGAAACGGATGGTGCGCCACTTGGTCATTCTTGGAGTAATGCCACCTGTACTGCTCCCAAGACTTGTTTTACTTGTTCTTTGGTGGATGGATATGCACTTGGACATAATTACAATGAGACGATTTCTTCTGTCGCCACATGTATTGAAGACGGGGTCAAACTTTTTTCTTGTAGTAGGTGTACGCATAGATATACGGAAAAATATGCTAAACAATCTTTTCCTGCAAATGAAATTTATGAACAGGCAAAAAAATCGGTTGGAGAAATTATTACATATGATAAATCAGGAAATGAACTTGCGCTTGGTACAGGGTTTGTTTATAGTAAAGACGGAAAAATTATAACAAATTACCATGTTATCGAAGATGCTTATTCTGCGAAAATTACAATTGACGGAAAGGAATATAGCATTCAGCAGGTGTTGGCATATGACAAGTCTATTGATCTTGCAGTGTTGAAAATCAACGCAAGTAATCTTGTTCCTCTGTCAATTTGTAAAAGCACCCATACCGTGGGTAAATCCGTATATGCATTTGGAAGTTCCAAAGGATTGACTGCTACATTTTCACAAGGTATTATTACTTACGCAAATAGAGAAGTGGATAATGTTGTGTGCGTTCAACACGATGCCGCCATTTCAAGCGGCAATTCGGGAGGTCCTCTTATCAATCAACACGGAGAGGTAATCGGAATCAATACTTGGACCATGCGTGATTCTCAAAATCTCAACTTTGCGATTGCATCAAGTGAGTTGGACAGGCTTGTATATGGAACTCCCTTGACAGTTTCCGAATTTTATGAAAAAGAATGCGATGTTTTTACGAAGATAAAAAACTTTATCGTAAGTAAAGGGACTTTTGATTCGACGGACAATGAGTATGAGTTGGTATTGGGATACTCTTATTCTTCAGATTACTCGGACAAATATACGAGAAAAGCTATTTATGACGTGGATAAGGATCAAATTTATCTTCATTTCTTTATAGATGCGGATTACATGGTTTCAATATTAATTGATAAAGTCGATGGTGTATACAGTTGGGGATACGTTGATAAAAACAATAATATGATCGTAGGTCTCTTATATGCAAATACACTTACATCAAATACATTGTTAGGATATACAAATCATAATTTCTATTACTCCTCAGTATTAAAAGCAGCACGTAGCTTAGCCTCTACAATGGTAATATCACTCTGTGGGCATATGGATAATGACTTTAAGAGCATTGGTGTCACAGCAGAAGATTTAGGCTTCTTAAACTTTTAATTAGATATTAAAAAGGCAATATCCTTCCGAGCGCTCGGAGCGATATTGCCTTTTACATTTATAAAAAATCAATTTCAAAATCAATTCGTCATTTTTTCGGTGATGCGTCTCGGCTTTGGAATCAGGGTTTGAATAAAAGCTCACACGCTTGAGGCTCGTAATTTGATCGTTGAATTTTCAGCTCTGTATTTTGAAGGAGAAACCCCTGCCTTGAGTTTGAAGAATCTGGAAAAGCAGGCGGTTGATGAGAATCCGCACAATCCGGATATTTTTTCAATCGAATACGGTGTGCTTTTTAGCAATCGACAGCTTTTCTCATAAACCTTGTCCGAAAGATAAGTCGAAAGAGTGATTCCCGTTTTGCTTTTGAAATAGTGACATAAGTAGTGCTTGTCCATACCGCCTACATAGAGTACGGTGAAGGTCGCATGGGAACCTACTATCTTGAGAAGGGACACGGACTTCGCTCTTCGGTCGTTGTTTATGACCGTGCGCATTCGGTGTTTTGCGAGTCCGACTTTGGCGACTATAAGTGGGATGAAATATTCGAGGACGCACACTGTCTTTATGTCAGCGGTATCACTCCCGCGCTTTCTGATAAGCTTTTTGATTGTGTACTCCAGGCTGTAAAGGCTGCACGTGAAAGGGGACTTCTTGTATATTACGATGTGAATTACAGAGCCAAGCTTTTAAGCATTGAAAAAGCGGCACAAATCTTTCATGCGCTCTCTCCCTATATTACGAATCTGATTGGCAATGAAGAGCATCTGAAATCGATTTTAAACATTCGGACAAGCCTTGGCGACGATCAGATAAAAGAACGGCTGACATATATTACAAACGCAGTGGCTGAAAAGACGGGCATTCCCAATATCGCCGTTACCGTGCGAAGGACACTCTCGGCAGATCACACCATGTTTTACGCCTCTCGCTTTGATGGCTCAACCATTGAGATCAGCCCGATATATGACCTGTATCCGTTGGACAGAGTGGGGAGTGGGGATGCATTTTCAGCCGGACTCATATATGCTGATTTGCATCAATACAGCGCTGAACAGAGTGTAAGATTTGCCGCAGCATCCTGTGCAATGAAGCACGAAATCGCGAACGATATCAATTTTGCTTCGGTCAAAGAAATTCATTCTGTCATGGAAAGCCGAGGCTTTGACGTGGTGCGCTGATTTTGGTCACCGTCTCTTCTTGACAGCTCTTCTGCTGTGTATATCCATCGTTAACGTATACCGATGTATCATTATGTGGCGGTGCGATAAAAAAGAAAAGGCAATATCATTCCGAAAAAACGGTTTGATATTGCCTTTTTTGGAGTGTGTTTGACTGTAAAGTCAAGCTTCTATAAAAGGGAACTTAGCAAAAGTGATGTTATGAACTGATTAGCCGTGTCGTAAAAAAGAAGCCTAAAGCAAGCAGACAGAAAAGCGCGAGACATATGATTTCCCATATATATCGAGGCTTGCCCAGAAAACGTTTTTTGTACCCATATCTGATCATGAGTAAATATCTCATGGCGTCAAAAACACA
>JAZOPW010000122.1:0-4739 GCA_045655785.1 Eubacteriales bacterium | reverse complement strand
TAGCCATGTCGTTCTGTGAGCCAAGGAGTTGTGTGTGAATGTTGTCTTCCTAAGACCGCTTGGCCTCCGACTTCGCAAGGCAATGCGAAAGGGCTCACCGCTCGGCTTGTTGCCAAAAACAGCCACGTTACTGCCAAAGGTGATGAGTCCGCCGTCCAGATCGAGCGATAGAAGATGGGCTTTCAAAAGCGAGATCGCCGCCCCTTTTCCGATGCCGCCAAGATCGATCTGTATCTCGGGACGCGTTTTTATGAGTGTGTGACCCTCCAAGCTGAGTGCCTCATATCCTGTGTGCGAAAGGGCTTGTGAGAGTAGGGCATCGCTTGGCAGAGTGTCCGCCTTTTCACTTGCCTCCCAAAGCTCGACCAAGGGTGCCACCGTGACGTCAAATGCCCCCTCGGTTTTTTTGGAAACCTCCAATGCCGTAGAAAGAAGCGCGGATGTGCGCGGATCGAGATTTGAAAGGGAAGTGCTTTCTGCCTGAAATTTTGTCGGTTCGCTACCTTCCTTTTGCCGCGACCAAAGCTCGTCCAGCTCGGACAGAAGCGCACGGCAATCGGCAAAGGCGGCTTGCGCAATGTCTTGATCGTCGGTGTAAAGGGTAACACCGATCACGGTATCCATAAAGTAGAAGGATTCGGAGAAGCGCGTTTGCTTGCTGCAACCGATCAAAACGGTCAAAAGACAGCAGAACGCCAACAAAAGGGAAAGCTTTTTCATAACCTCTCCTTTCCGAAAACCGCGTCAAGCTTTGGCATGATGAGATTCAGCAGACTTCCCACAATTCCGCCGTAAATGACCGATGCGATCAAGAGGACGGGCAGATAGGAGACGACAACGGAAAAGCCGTATAGGGTTGCCGCCGCGATCAATTGTCCGCAGTTATGCATTGCCGCGCAGAGAACGCAAACACCGAAAAAGCTGCAATACTTTCCGAGTCTTGCCAGCAAAAGCATCATCAAAAAGGAGAGCAGCCCTCCCATGACCGAAAAATAAAGCGAGACGATGCTTCCGAACAGCAGTCCCATCAGCAGGATCCGAGCTGTTGAGATGACAGCCGCATCTGCGGTCGAGATCCTGCAAAACGCCACCAAAACCACAAGATTTGCAAGACCGAGCTTGAATCCGGGGAGTGGGATCAGGGCATTCAGCGGCAATAAGACCTCGACGTAAGAAAGGATTATGGCAAGAGAGATCAGGAGTGCGTCAAGGGCGACGCGCCGTGTGCGGTTACCCCGCAACGTAATCGACATTCGTACCGCCTCCTTTCACCGTAATCAAGACCCCGGCGGGGGCGCACAGGATCGATTCTCCCACACGGGAGATCGGGGGAGTGACACGACAAACGCCGTCCTGACAATCGCTGTTCGTGACAGATGCCTGACCGTTTTCCACCGTGATCTGAAGTGTGATCCCATTTGATTGAACCTCAATCACGCGCGGATCGGACAGTGCATATTCGCGGCTTCCGTCAGGCGTGGTAACCACCAAAACGACGTCATCCGAGGAAAAGAAAAAGGGAAGAAAAAACAGGATCAGTGCCAACAGTACAACCGCAACCGACACCAATGCGTCGGATATGGAAAAACGCGTCCGAAACATGATCTTCTCCCTTCTTTTCAATAATGTATAATATATTATTATAACAATTTAGCCTCCGAAAAGCAATAGAAAAACAAAAGAAAATCAAAAAAATCGAAAAACGAAAGAAAATAATCTCTCATGGTAGCTCTTTTTCTTGACAAGTGTTTGGAAAAGTGGTATAATAGACCCCGTACATTTCTCCAAGGAAAAGGGGGCTTTTTTATGTCGCATCCGCGTTCTCCTTATGGGTATTGGGACGGCTTGCGCGACGGTCTGCCGATTGGATTGGGATATCTTTCGGTTTCATTCGGCTTTGGCATTACCGCTGTGGGAGAGGGCTTGCGCATTTTAGAGGCGTTGCTGATCTCCATGACCAATCTGACCTCTGCAGGACAGCTTGCAGGCGTAACCGTCATTGTAACCGCAGGAACATTGATTGAAATGATCCTGACGCAATTGATCATCAATCTTCGATATTCCTTGATGGGGATCACGTTGACCCAAAGATTGGATTCGCGTTGCAATACAAGACACCGACTTTGTATGTCCTTCGGACTGACCGATGAGATCTTTGCGGTTGCCGCATCGAAGCCGCATCCTGTTGGTCCCTCCTATTTTTACGGACTGATGACGTTGCCGTATATCGGTTGGGCGAGCGGAACTCTTTTCGGTGCTCTTGCGGGACAGATCCTGCCGGAGCAATTCCGAATGGCACTTGGCATCATGATCTACGCGATGTTTGTGGCGATCGTTCTGCCCCCGATGAAGAGAGAGCGCGGTGTTCTGTTTGTTGTGCTTTTGGCGGCGGGCTTGAGCTGTTGTATGGAGTATTTGCCCTTTTTGCAATGGATCTCCGCCGGCTTTGCCATTATCATTTGTGCGGTTGTGGCGGCAGTGATCATGGCATTTGTCAGCCCGATCAAGGACGATCCCGAATGCTCTGACAAGAGGGAGGATGACGCATGAGAATTGAGATTTTGATCTACATCGGTGTCATGGCGCTTACCACCTATCTTGTCCGTATGATCCCGTTTACCGCATTCCGAAAGAAGATCACCTCGCGTTTTGCGCGTAGCTTCTTTTATTATATCCCGTACGCGGTTTTAGCGGCAATGACCTTTCCCGCGATCTTTTATTCAACGGGAAGCACAGTGTCGGCATGCGTGGGACTTGCCGTGGCAATGACGCTGGCATTTTGCAAGCAATCGCTGATTGTAGTCTCTCTTGCGGCAAGCGCGGCGGCTTTTTTGGTCAATTTGCTTTTTTAAAAAGAGCTTTCCGTTCTAAACATCTTTTCCTCCTCATATAGTGTACCAACATGCTATACGGGAGGTTTTAAGATGCCTGAACATTCAATCTACAAGGATATTGCCGAGCGGACAGGCGGTGATATTTATGTCGGCGTGGTGGGACCGGTTCGCAGTGGAAAATCCACCTTTATCAAACGATTTATGGAATCTGTCGTGCTTCCGAATATTGGGGAGGGATACTCCAAGGAGCGCGCGCGTGATGAGCTGCCTCAATCTGCGGCAGGAAAAACGGTCATGACGACCGAGCCTAAATTTATTCCCGAGGATGCGGTTCCCGTTGTGTTGGACAACAATGCCCAAATGCGCGTGCGAATGATCGATTGCGTAGGATACCTGATCCCGGAAGCCATGGGAGCTGTTGAAAACGGTCAGCCTCGCATGGTTCGTACCCCGTGGAGAGAGGAGCCCATGCCGTTCGTGGAGGCGGCAGAAATGGGGACGCACAAGGTCATTACCGAGCATTCCACCATTGGAATGCTGGTGACCACGGACGGCTCGATCGGAGAGATCGGGCGCGATTCTTACGTGGAAGCCGAGGAACGCATTGTCAAGGAATTGAAGGAATTGGGAAAGCCGTTTGCCGTGATTCTCAATTCAGCTATGCCTGCATCCGAGTCGGCACGAAATCTTGCGCTTGAATTGGAAGAAAAATACGGTGTCCCCGTGGCACTTGTCAGTTGCCTGGAGCTTGATGCCGAGGACATTCGTCACATTTTGGGCTTGGTTTTGGAGGAATTCCCAATCGCGGAAATCAGCATTCGGATGCCCGAATGGATGAATGCTCTGGATATGACACATCGC
The DNA here is from genome assembly GCA_045655785.1 of Eubacteriales bacterium. Taxonomy (GTDB): domain Bacteria; phylum Bacillota; class Clostridia; order Oscillospirales; family CAG-272; genus UMGS1865. Next base: position 1,044 of record JAZOPW010000122.1, on the reverse strand, counting down.
ATCCGTTCCTCGATGAACGCATCTCTGCGCCGTTGCGCAGATCGTGTTCAAAAAATGGGTGACATCAAGGATGCATTTGACCAAATGCAGGAAAATGAATATGTTGAGTCGGTCAATCTTGACCTGTTGGATCTTGGAACAGGAAAGGCGAAATTGACGGTTTCCATGGCGGACGGCCTCTATTATTCCGTGATCAGTGAGCTGACGGGCTTTGACGTAAAGGGTGAGAAGGAGCTGATCGCATTGCTCAAACAGCTTGCCGAGATCAAGACCAAATATGATAAGGTTTCCGAGGCGTTGGAGCAGGTCAATGCGAACGGATACGGTATTGTGATGCCCGATGTGGAGGATCTGCATCTGGAGGAGCCAAAGATCGTCAAGCAGGCGGGGGGCTACGGCGTCAAGCTGCGCGCGGCGGCACAGTCGGTACATATGATCCGTGCCAATATCGAAACCGAGATCAATCCGATCGTTGGTACCGAGCAGCAATCCGAGGATCTTGTTCGCTATATGCTACGAGAATTTGAGGAGGATCCCAAAAGCATTTGGGCGTCCAATCTGTTTGGAAAGTCGCTCTATGAGCTTGTCAACGAGGGACTTCACACAAAGCTTGCGCATATGCCAGATGAATCGCGTCTGAAGCTTTCCGAAACGCTCGACCTCCTGCTCGATATTTTCAAGCTCGGACACCAGCAGATCGTCTGAGGGAAGGTCTATCTCATTATCCTCAAGAGTCTCGTAAAGCTTATCAAGCTTGTCCATATCATATCCGAACTCTTCGATGGCGTCATCTATATCGGATGCCGAAAGAGCACCTTTTTTGCCCTTTTCGATAAGGTCGTTCATATCAAGCTTATGCTCTTCGCGTCCCTTTTCGCCGTTCTTATTTTTTTCTTTTGCTTCTTTACGGGCGTGCTTTGCGAGATCCTTCTCGATCATAAGATCAAGCTCGTCGTCATCGCCAAAAGTTCCCGAGCCAAAAAGCTCTGAATCATTCATCTCGTCGTTGATATTCCAGTTATCCCTATCCATGTTTTTTCCTTC
>JAZOPW010000121.1:0-3121 GCA_045655785.1 Eubacteriales bacterium | reverse complement strand
GTTCAGCAAGGGCGACGATTTCATTCTGATCGGCGACCAGAAGTACACCAAGGAATAAGTTATTAAAAACATAAAAAGCTGTTGCTTCGGCAACACCTTTTTTTACCTCATTTTTTCATTCTTCATTTTTCATTGAAAAAGAGGATGCCCTTACGGACATCCTCTTTTCTTTGTGCAATCTGCAACTTAGTCGCAAACGTAGGGCAGAAGAGCAGCCTGACGAGCACGCTTGATAGCGGTGTTGAGCTCGCGCTGGTGAACAGCACAAGTGCCGGACATTCTTCTGGGCAGGATCTTGCCGCGCTCGCTGATGAACTTGCGGAGCTTAGCGGAATCCTTGTAGTCGATATATGCAACCTTATCGGCGCAGAAAATGCAAACCTTCTTTCTTCTGCGAACCACGGGGCGCGCAGGACGAGAAACGTTTTCAGTCATCTTATGAATCCTCCTATTTAATTTTGGGAACGATCAGCTCAGAAGGGCAGATCGTCGTCTGTTTTGATCTCCTCGAACTTGGGTGCGGAACCCATGGGAGAGGAGTAAGCGGGTGCACCGTAAGCATCGGGCGCATAACCGCCGGACTGTGCATTCGGTCCTTCGCTGCGGCTGTCCACAAACTGAACTTCCTCAGCGACAATGTCGGTCATGTAGCGCTTCTGACCCTGCTGGTCGGTCCAGGATCTGTTCTGGATAGAGCCGATTACGCAGATAGAAGAGCCCTTCTTAAAGAAACGGTTGACAAACTCAGCAGTAGAACGCCAAGCGGTAACGGTAAAGAAATCGACCTCAGGCTGCTGACCGGACGCATTGTCACGGGAAGCGAATCTGCGATTGACAGCCATACGGAACGTTACGACTGCGATGCCGCTCTGTGTCTGCTTCAGTTCAGGATCAGCGGTAAGTCTACCACCGAGGATGACTTTGTTCAGATTAAAATTTGCCATGTTCTTTGACCTCTTTTTGCCGATTACTCAGCGTCAGCTGCCACTTCGGCAACTTCTTCTACTACAGCAACTTCTTCAACAACAGCAGCCTTAGCAACGGGCTCGAAGTCCAGCTTGATGGTCAGAGAACGCATAACGTTCTCGTCGATCTGGAACAGACGGTCGAGCTCAGCCAGGAAGTTACCTGCAGCCTTGAAGGTCACGACTACGTAGTAGCCTTCGGGCATGTCATTGATAGGATATGCCAGGCGGCGCTTGCCCCACTGTGCAACCTCAATGATAGTGCCGTTCTCAGCAATCAAAGAAGTGAACTTGTTCACGGTAGCATTGGTTGCTTCCTCACCGTTGGTTACGTCAACGATGAACAGACTTTCATAAGAATTGAGTACCTTTTCCATGTGTTTTTACCTCCCTATGGACTTTAATTAGACCGCGCATCTCTACGATATTTTTTATGCGCGGTAGAGAGACGAACTGCTTGGCAGTCCGCATCGAGGATATATTATATCACAAACAGAAATATTTGTCAATCCTTTTCACGATAATATTTTTTACAAAAAATCACAAAATTATTGCCAAATCCATGGGGATTATGATATAATATACAAAGGAAAGCACAATTATTTTGACAATGGAGGTGTGATATGGCACAAAACAAAAAGAAGAAAAGGAAAAAGAGCAAAAAAATGCCCAAGGCGTTGCGCGTTTGCTTGATCATGCTGGCAATTCTTGCCGCACTGATCTGCATTACGGTCGTGCTTGCCATGACGGGCGTGATTCCCGCAGATACGGTTGAGGACTTTTTGGACGGCTTTGTCGGCAAGGGCGTGGAGAAGGCATTGGATAAGATACTGCCCAACGACCTTGTGGATAAGGTGTTTGTCGATAAATACAACGACTTTGTGGATTTTGTCATGAAGCTTTTGCCAAAGCCCGAAAGGATTGCTTTGGATGGCGAGATCATGGTGTATTTCTTTGACGTGGGGCAATCGGACAGTATTTTGATCATGGCACCCATGGGCAACGTGCTCATTGACGCAGGCGATAACGACTGCGAGGAGGATCTTGAGCGTTATCTGGACGATCTGGGCATCACCACGCTGAACTGCGTGATCGCTACCCACCCGCACGAGGACCATATTGGCAGCATGGATATGATCTTTGAGGAATTTGAGGTTGCCAATCTGATCATGCCCAATGCCGAGGTGGATACAGACACCTTTTCCGCTACGGGTGACTATACCCGCATGATGGAAGGTGCCGAGGAGCAGGGAACTGCCGTGCAGTACGTCAAGAGCGGCGACTCCTTCAGCTTTGGTGAGCTGAAATTCTGGTTCCTTGCGCCCAATTCGACCGATTATAACGATCTCAACGACTGGAGCCTTGTGACCAAGGTCACCTACGGCTCGACCTCTATGATCCTGACGGGTGATGCCGAGAGCATTTCCGAGAAGGAGATCATTGCCAAGTATGCAAGCAGCGAGCTGGATTGCGATATTCTCAAGTCGGGTCACCACGGCTCGTCTTCCTCGTCCTGCAATGAATTTTTGGATGCGATCGATGCTGAGATCGTGGTCATTTCCTGCGGAACGGGCAATAAATACAACCATCCCAATGCAGATACCATGGACAGATACCGTGAACGCGAGATGGAGATTTACCGCACCGACCTGGAGGGAACCATCGTTTACGTCAGCAACGGCGCTGAGTTTACAAAGCAACCTTAATGAAAGAAACCCTCGCCGACCCCGATCGGCGGGGGAACTTTTTTGAAAAAGGCTTGACATTTGTAAAAAAGCACAGTATAATATATAAGTCGCAAGGACGGGCTATTAGCTCAGTTGGTCAGAGCTACCGGCTCATAACCGGTTGGTCCGGGGTTCGAGTCCCTGATAGCCCACCAAAAAAGGATATGGAGTACACAAGTATTCCATATCCTTTTTTGCGTTGTCTAACATAACGAAGAACCCCCGCATAAGCGTCGCCTGCGACGCGATATGCAGATTTGCGCAGGATGCCCAAACACATAAAAAGAGTTTTGGCGCAAATTCGGGTTCTGAGTCCCTGATAGCCCACCAAAAAAGGATATGGAGTACACAAGTATTCCATATCCTTTTTTGCGTTGTCTAACATAACGAAGAACCCCCGCATAAGCGTCGCCTGCGACGCGATATGCA
>JAZOPW010000120.1:0-2086 GCA_045655785.1 Eubacteriales bacterium | reverse complement strand
TTCTCACTTTTTTAATTGGTTTTTTGTTGTTCGCGACCCGTTTTATGCAATTTCCGAAGCGATCGCGCCGCTTATCATGCCGTTTTTGAATATTGCTGTATTTTTTGTGGCGGAAATCATGGTGTATTTGATACTCTTGGCAGTAAAACGTAAAAAAAATCAATAAATATAAGTGGCATCTTCTCCGTCAACACATGCCAAAACAAAACGCACTTCTTACGAAGTGCGTTTTGTTTTTTGAAATAATTATACGATGATAATATCGATAGATTTATCCTTGATCGTCATCGATTCTACCGGGACGAGGACGTCAACGACATCGCCAACGCTGCCGCGGTAAGCAGCAGTCAGCTTTTGACCGTATACATCGATAACGGCATAGGTTTCACATCCATAATCCAGCAGCTCGACGACCTTACCAACAAGAGCATTTTTCGTTTCCTGCGCATGAGGAACAACCGAAAGCTCCTTAGCCTCTACGATATATTCCAGCGGCACATGGAAGATCTTGTTGCCCTTGCAAGCAAATACCTTTTCGCAAATGCTGTCCGTAGGAACGAGCTTGGCATCGCCTATGTTCATATAGAAGTGATAGAACTTGCCCGAGGCATCCTTTTCCTTGATAAAGGTACCGTCAAGCGTGTTCGTCAGGCAAAGCGGAGCCACGCCGAGCGTTTCGGCGGACATTTGGGTAAAGTCGATGTCAAAGGACACCTCATCACCAACAGCAAATTCGGCATCCCCTTCCCCAAGCGAGAAGAGTGTAAGCTCTCCAACCTTGAGGAAATAAAGCGTTTTACCATCAATGGCTTCGATCCACTGCACCTTTGCTTTGCCGCCCCCCTTGCCAAGCGTAAGCGCGCTGATAGGCATAGAAATTTCCACGCCCGTGCTGTCCGCGCACCGAATAGCGGAAGGAAGCCGGAAGCTTTCCTCCTCAAAGGAAAGCACGCCGTTGGCAATAGACGCCCGAATGACATTCTCTTGAGGAATTCTTCTTCGGATGCTCTTTTCGGTTTCTTTATCAAACACATGGAATTTCTTTCGGGAAATCTCAATATCGATGATATCACCGCGGCGCACCTGAATGTCGGAATCGGCTTTGATGATAATAGCGCCGCTTTGAGCATCGGGAGTATCCAGATTAAGATTGGCATAGATGAGCGTTTCACCGCCCAGCACCTCTACCACGCTGACAACAGCTTTGGCGGGTGCCCATGATCCATCGTCGTAGTTGGTGCTGTTGTACACACGAACAGCGTCAGGTCTGATACCGAAGACGATCTTATGCGCGCCATCCATATAATTTACAGGGACCTTATCGGCCTGGATGTATTTCATATCGATATTGGTGCCACAATCCAGCGAGAATGTGACGTCCTCACCCGTTTTGGTAACAGTACCGTCAAAGAAGTTCATCTGCGGTGTGCCGATAAAGCCCGCGACAAACATATTGTCGGGATATTTATACAGATTGATGGGCGTGTCGATCTGCTGAACATATCCGTCCTTCATGACGACAATTCTCGATCCCATCGTCATAGCCTCTACCTGATCGTGCGTAACGTAGATAAAGGTTGTGCCGAGCTTTTCATGCAGACGAGAGATCTCTGCTCTCATTGCCGCACGCAGCTTTGCATCAAGATTGGAAAGGGGCTCATCGAGCAAAAATACCTTGGGCTGACGGACAATAGCCCGTCCCAGCGCTACTCTTTGACGCTGACCACCCGAGAGTGCCTTAGGCTTTCTTTCCAGATATTCCGTGATACCCAAAATCGACGCGGCCTCCATTACCTTTGCGTGGATCTGATCGTTGGGCATATGAATAGTACGGAGCGAGAAGGCCATATTCTCGTAAACGCTCATATGAGGATACAGCGCATAGTTTTGGAACACCATGGCGATGTTTCTGTCCTTGGGCTCGAAATCGTTGACGATCTCATTGTCAATACGAAGCTCGCCCGCGGTGATCTCCTCGAGTCCCGCGATCATACGGAGCGTGGTGGATTTTCCGCATCCCGAGGGACCAACGAAAACTATAAATTCCTTGTCGGCAATATCGAGGTTGAAGTCCTGAACCGCAACC
>JAZOPW010000119.1:0-3117 GCA_045655785.1 Eubacteriales bacterium | reverse complement strand
ACTTCAAACAAACCAAATCGACAATGGCAATAGTGGATCTATTGCCAAGGAGATTTGTGCAGTGTGACGGAAAAGATGCAAGCAGTTGCGTGATCAAGGTATTAACCGCGAATTGTGCGGTGTTGCCTTAAGATACCTTGTGGAGCGGGCAGGGTTAGTGGTCCCTGACCGCTGGCGAGAGCAATTGTTTATCTGAAGCGCACGAAAGTGAAAAAAACAACTTGAAAAATTGTTTGAAAAGTTTTGAAAGGGTGTGGGGAAACTTTTTCAAAAGTTTCCCCACAAAAAATATTATAAAAACTTTATCCGTCTGTTCACCGAACGGGAAGAATGGGCAATTATTTGCCGTAGAATTCGTTTGCGAGGCGCTGGGTGTCCTTTGCGATCATCAGTTCCTCGTCGGTGGGGATCACAAGAACCTTTACCTTGGAGCCGGGAGCGGTCAGGTCAAGCTGTGCGCCACGAGGTGCGTTGAGGTTCTTTTCCTCGTCGATCTGAATGCCAAGGTACTCCATATTGGTGCAGATCGCGTTACGAACCAGCTTGTCGTTCTCACCAAGACCTGCGGTGATCACGATGACGTCTACGCCGTTCATTTCAGCAACGTAGCCGCCGATCAGCTTTCTTGCATAGTGAACGACCAGGTCAAGCGCCAGCTTTGCGCGCTCGTTGCCCTGATCAACTGCATCCCAAACCTCACGCGCGTCACTCGAAACACCGGAAACACCGATCAAGCCGGACTTCTTGGTCAGAATGGTGTCAAGCTCGTCTGCAGTGTAGCCCTGACGGATCATGAAGGTTACGATCGAGGGATCAATCGGGCCGCAACGGGTTCCCATCGGCAGACCGTCCTGGGGCGTAAAGCCCATGGAGGTGTCAACCGCGATACCGTTTTGGATAGCGGTAACCGAGGAGCCGGAGCCGAGGTGGCAGGAGATCAGCTTGAGGTCTTCAAGGGGCTTGCCAAGGATCTTGGCTGCCTCCTGAGAGACGTAACGGTGGGAAGTACCGTGGAAGCCGTAGCGGCGGATGCCGTATTTCTCGGTCCACTCATAGGGGATTGCATAGGTATAGGATGCCTCAGGCATTTTTGCATAAAAGGCACTGTCGTAAACACCGACCTGGGGAACATTGGACATTGCTTTTTTGCAAGCGTAAACGCCCTTGAGGGATGCGGGGCCATGCAGGGGGTTGATGGGAACGATCGATTCGATGTATGCAAGGATCTCATCGGTCATGAAGGTCGATTCATTGAGCTTACCGCCATGCACAAAACGGTGACCGACTGCCGCGATCTCGGCAACGTCCTTGATCACACCGAGCTTTTCGTCGGTCAAGGTCTTCAGCACCAGACTGATAGCGGCATCGTGGTCGGGGACCGGTGTTTCTGCGAAATAGTTATCCTGACCGGGACGCTTGTGCGTGATGCTACCGCTTGTGGGAGTGATACCGATCTTCTCGCAGATACCCTTTGCAAGGACACTGCCGTCTGTCATGTCGAACAGCTGATATTTCATCGAAGAGCTGCCGGCATTTACAACCAAAATTTTCATTTTCTTTTCCTCCTGAGGTCTTCCGCGTATCAATCGGCGGAGACGGTATTAAAAAGATACTGCCGCGCAACAACGCGGGCATTTTCTATCACTCTATATTATAAAACAAAATTCTCCCGATTGCAAGAGCAAACGGGAAAAAAAACACTTTTTAGGAGAAGATTTTTAAAAAAGACGCAAAAACAGAGAATTGAGACAGAGAATCGGTCAGAAAAATCCCCCATGCGGCACATAGAATCTTGTCTGTGCGGCATGGGGGGAGTGTGTGTTTAAATCATGACGAGCAATCCGAACAGGACCGCAAGCAGGAGCCAAGCGGCGGCTATGATGGCAAGCACGTACCAATACTTCGGGTATCCGCGCTTTTCGGAGCGAGGAAGCAACAATCCGATTAGCAGGAAGGGAATGGGCAGGATGATTCCAAACAGCACAAAGCCGACCCAAAAGCCCGAGGGATTTTCATAAGTATCGGTGTCGGGTATATCGGTTTCGTATTCATACTGTGTAGAGCGATATTTCTGACTGTCAACGGTCTCGCGAATATCGGCGCACAGCCCGTCATTCAGAACGGTCAGCTCAACCGTTCCGCTACGGTAGGAAAAATTACCGTCCGCATCGAAATATTGATTTCCGAGTGTGAGATAATTCAGGTAATAGTAGCTGTCATCCAGAACATAGATCGCTCCATATACATAGGAGAGCGTGTCGGTGCTGTCATAGAAGAAAATGTCATGACGCTCATTGTCACGCAATGCCGTAACCTCTACGCTCTTTTTGGAGCCTGCCGCCCCCTCCATCGCTTGCAAAAGCTCCCCGTCGAGAACGGCGGTGTTTTCGGTCTGCGCATTCGTTAAGCGGTAAAATCCCAATTCCAGTTCCAAAAAGGCTTGCAGGTCACGCTGACCCTTTTCGGTGGCATAAATGAATACGGAATCGTCACCCTCTAACCAAACGAACTCGGAGTCTGGCATGGGCGCGTAAACAAAGCTTTCACCGCCAAACAGATAGGAGACCTCGCTGAATTCCACAGCGGTCGCATATCGGTAGATCTGCTTGGGGTCAAGTGAGACGTCCGAATAGAATGACACGCGGGTATAGCGATCGAAGCCGTTGGTAAGCGTCTGCTCGTCCTCGGACAGCTCCCAGGCAATGGGCTCGGTTTCCTGCGTTGCAAGGACTGTGACCGACAGCAGCTGACTCAACAGAAGCAGACAAAGAAAGATTGAACAAAGCTTTTGATAATGTTTCATGATAAGACCTCCTTACGTCAGGTTGAGCTTGCGTTCAAGCTTGCCCAAGGTGATACAGTAGACTGTATAGGAGAATGCCGCTACGATGAGGCAGAGAATGAGAAGCACCAGGGCTGTGGCAAAGAGACGAAGTGCCTCGGGGGAACCGTTGCTTTCCAGGATCGTAAATCCGTTATCGATCGTCGAGAAGCCGAAGATCGAGGCGAACTGGATGAGGAAGGAAAGCCCCATGTTGACCAGATAGTAAATGCCGATTGCGGCAAGCAGCTTCAGCTTTTTCGCCACTACAGCACCCATGGTGATGCAAAAATGGA
>JAZOPW010000118.1:0-2213 GCA_045655785.1 Eubacteriales bacterium | reverse complement strand
ACTCTTGAGATTGTCCTAGGATAAACTATAGCAAAAACAAGTGCCATAGCAATCATAAAAATCAAAATACCTTTTTGATAGCCATTTAAGCGTTTGGATTTTTCCATAGTTCCATATTCCTTTCGTTAAACTCAAGTTTATCTAACTGATAGCAGTATACCATAAATTATTCAAAATTGCAATGTTTTCACAATCTTCATGCGTTATAACGATTCTTATAGAATCCTTATGCTCTTTTTGTCTTCCCTCCATGAAGCAGTTGGATTGAAAGAACTGCATATTTACCCAAAATACAAACAAGAAAGTGCTATCTTGCGATGGCACTTTCTTTTTATTTGCGTGACAAGGCCCACGCGCCGGGAATCTTTGCAAATTTCAGAAAAACAGTTGGAAATTTGCAAAAGAATGTGTATAATGTGGGGTAGCATCCCTCACGAAGGAAGGTAAAACTATGAAACTTCGAAATGCCATTAAGGAGTTTGCAATCGTCACTTTCGGTACTGTCATTGTGGCAGCTGCGGTGTTTTTCTTTATGCTACCCAGTCATGTTTCCGTGGGCAGCGGCGCAGCATTGGCTATGGTCCTGAGTAATTTCATCCCGCTGTCGGTCTCCACCATTACGCTGATCATGAATGTGGGCCTGCTGATTGTTGGATTTATTCTGGTCGGTCCGGAATTTGGCGCAAAGACCGTCTATTGCTCCATTTTGCTGCCTATTATCATGGGTATATTCGAGGCGATTTTTCCCAATTTCCAATCCATTACCCAGGATCCCTTGCTTGATGTGATCTGCTACATTTTGGCGGTGGGCATCGGCTTGTGCATTCTGTTTTCCAGAAATGCTTCGTCCGGCGGACTGGACATTGTCGCAAAGATCATGAACAAGTACCTGCGAATGGACCTTGGAAAAGCTATGTCTTATTCCGGCATTGCCGTGGCTCTGTCTTCTGCCCTGTGCTATGACAGCAAGACGGTGGTGCTCAGCGTACTGGGTACTTACTTTGGCGGCATGGTGGTGGATCATTTCATTTTCGGCAGCAATATCAAGCGCCGGGTTTGTGTGATCTCCAAGGACCTGGACGCGATCGTGGATTTTGTGCTTTACGAACTGCACAGCGGTGCGACCCTGAATGAAATCATTGGTGCCTACGATAATTCCCCCAAAAGGGAGATGATCACCATCGTGGACAAGAATGAGTACCGGCGCCTGATGGATTATATCCGCAAAACGGACCCGAAGGCGTTCGTTACGGTCTATTCCGTCAGCGATATGCGTTATCAACCGAAGAAAATAAACCAAAGCGAAAGCGCAGATCGGTGATGTGCTTTCCGGTGCCGCGTTCCTCTTTTGGAAACGGAAAATCGTATCTTTTTGCTGTTTCTTTACCCGGAAATGTTGTATAATGGATAAAAACGAACTTGAAAGAAGGGGATACGGTGGGCACATTCAGAAAGTGTATCAAGAATGTTCTGATCACGGCGGTGTGTTTGGTTTGCGCGTTTGGACTTAGTCTGCTGTTTCAGTATATCTTTGACGTACGGGAGCATATCACAACGGTTTTTGTGTTCGCGGTGTTTTTGGTTTCCCTTTTTACCGAAGGGTATCTTTACGGTGTGTTTGCTGCCTTTGTTGGTACGGCAGCCGTAAACTACGCATTTACTTTTCCGTATTTTTCCCTTAATTTCACCATTCCCGTGAATTTGATCTCCGGTATTATCATGATCGCCATCGCCATCTTTACCAGTGCTCTGACCACGAAGCTGAAGCAGCACGAGGCGGTAAAAGCGGAAAGCGAAAAGGAGCGTATGCGGGCCAATCTCCTGCGGGCGGTTTCTCATGACCTGAGAACGCCGCTGACGACCATTTATGGCTCCAGTACGACCCTTTTGGAGAACAGTGCTGCCATGACAGAGGATCAGAAAAGCAAGATCATAACCGGAATCAAAGAAGATTCTGAGTGGCTGATTCGTATGGTGGAAAATCTTCTGACCGTCACGAGAATAGAGGAGGGAAGCGAGGCGAAAATCGCAAAAACCCCCGAGCCCTGTGAGGAAATTATCTACGAGGCAATGCGAAAATTCAGAAAACGTTTTCCCGATATCAAGGTGAATTCCTTCGTGCCTGAGGAGTTTATTATGGTTCCCATGGATGCAATGCTTATCGAGCAGGTGCTTGTGAATCTTCTTGAGAACGTTGCTCTTCACGCCAAAGG
>JAZOPW010000117.1:0-2993 GCA_045655785.1 Eubacteriales bacterium | reverse complement strand
GGAACAAAGGTGATCTTGCAGGTGTCAACCAGCCATGCCACCAAATATTCCGAAAAGCTGTCCGCCGCGAATGCCGAGCCGAGAAAGCCCGCAAGCGTTATGCCGACCTGAATGGTGGAAAGAAAGCCTGTGGGCTCCTCTACCATACGCAGCATTTTCTTTGCCTTTTCGTCACCGGCTTCCACCTGGCGACGAAGCTTCACTTCATTCAGAGAGATGACCGCGATTTCCGACGCGGCAAAAAAAGCATTGAGTGCAATCAGCACCAATTGAACCACTATCTGCCATATGACAGTATCCATAATCAGTAATAAAACTCCTTTTCCGATTTTTCAGATTTTTTACAGACACAAAAACAGGACTTGATACCCTTGTGTCAAGCAGTAGCAAGCCGCGCGTGTGAACGCTATCCTACAATCGGTTCCGGGGGCATGGTTCGGTCTCCGTCAGCAGGGTCGGGGACGTCCTTTTTCATGGTGATGAAATTCTCCTTTCTCACTTTTTATATTGCGTTTTTTTGAAGCTTTTCCAAATATCTCGCTCCAAATCCGCAATCTTCATTATTATATCGCAAATCTGTTCAAAATTCTATATATAAATTGTTAACAAATAATAATTTTTAAAATTTTTTTGAAAACCGATGCTTTTTACGAAAAGATATGTTATAATATAATAAACAGGAAAGAAACCGCTTTTGAAAGAAAGGAGACTGTACGGAATCTTGAAAGAACTTATCAAAGACAAACTTCATGAGTCACTCGTTTCCATCATGCCGATCGCAGCAATCGTTCTGTTGCTCAGCATCACAATCTCGCCTATGCAAACAAGCACCTTTATGCTGTTTTTGTTGGGTGTGCTTTGTCTGATTGCGGGACTTTCGATCTTTACCATGGGTGCCGAAATGTCAATGCAGCCGCTCGGTAACAAGATCGGCGCCTCGCTCGCTTCATCGGGCAAGCTTTGGCTCATCACGGGCATCAGCTTTGTGATCGGTATCCTTGCCACGATCTCCGAGCCCGACCTGCAGATCCTTGCAGAACAGGTGTCGGGCGTTCCCAATATGCTCCTGATTCTGACGGTATCCCTCGGCGTTGGCATTTTTCTTGCGATCGCCATGCTCAAAATTGTCTTTCGCATCAATCTTGCCGTGCTTCTTTTGATTTTTTATACAATAGCCTTTGGGCTTTGCGCCTTTATTTCTCCCGATTTCTGGTCGGTAGCCTTCGACTCGGGCGGAGTGACCACAGGACCTATGACAGTTCCCTTCATCATGGCGATCGGTGCGGGTGTATCCAGCATGCGCTCGGGTGAGGACGGTCATAATGACGCGTTCGGTCTGGTCGCGCTCTGCAGCATCGGTCCGATTCTCTCGGTGCTGATCCTTGGCATCTGCTTCGATCTGCACGGCGGTGAATATAACGTCACGGATATGATCCCCGCAGTTCCCGATACCCGTTCGGGCATGACGATCTACCTACATAGCTTTGCAGAGCATGCAAAGGACGTTGCCGTAGCTCTGCTTCCCACCATTGCGTTTGCCGTTCTCTTTCAGCTTGTGACCCGCGCATTCAGCCCCAAAAAGCTGATCCGTATCAGCGTGGGTATCGTCTATACGTTTGTGGGTCTTGTCATCTTCCTGACCGGTGCAAACGAAGGCTTTCTCCCCACGGGTGCAAGCCTTGGACAGTCCTTGGCAGGAATTGGAGGCGGTTATCTTCTGATTCCCGTCAGTATGCTGATCGGTTACTTTATCGTCAACGCCGAGCCTGCTGTTTACGTGTTGAACAAACAGGTTGAGCAGATCACGGCAGGTGCGATCTCGGCAGGCACCATGCGACTCACGCTATCCATCGGTGTTTCCGCCGCATTGGGACTCGCCATGTTGAGAATTCTGACAGGCATCTCGATCCTTTGGATCCTGATCCCCGGATACATCATCGCACTGACACTCACCTTCTTTGTTCCGAAATTCTTTACGGGCATCGCGTTTGACTCGGGTGGAGTTGCCAGCGGCGTCATGATGAGCGCATTCGTGCTTCCGCTTTCGATCGGAGCCTGCTCTACGTTGGGCGGCAATATTATGACCCAAGCCTTTGGTTGTGTTTCCTTTGTTGCACTGACGCCTATCATTTCGATTCAGATCTGCGGTTTGGTCTACAGCATCAAGGCAAAGCGCGCCGTCAGCCGCTTTACATCCGAGACCGAGGTGATCCTCGATTATACCCCTACCCTTTCCAAAGCAATGAACGAGAAACGTGAGGAGGTGAGATCCTGATGGCAAAAAAAGTACAGCCCTATGAAAAACGTGCCAAGCTGCTTGTTGGCATCATCCGCAAAGAGGATGAGATCGCCATGACCGAGGCTTGTAACGACTGTTGCGTATCGCTCCACTTTTCGGGAATCGGCTACGGTACCGCAAAATCCAACTACTTAAGCTACCTCGGACTTGACGAGATCGAAAAGCGTGTGGTCTACTCCCTGATTCCCAACTATTGCGAAAGCCGCGTCCTGCGCGCCATCAATCGCAAGCTTCGTCTGTATCTTCCCGGCAACGGCATTGCCTTTACCATCCCGCTGTCCGGTATTTCCAGTATCATCAGCAACGCGATTCTCACCACTCCCATGCGTGAGGATCCCAATGAAACTCAAAAAAATACTTCCGAAAAGGAGCGTAACGCTATGCACGAGCTGATCATTGCCGTGGTCAATTCCAAATATACCGATAAAGTTCTTGATTGCAGTCGCGCCGCAGGTGCTACGGGTGCTACAATTTTGCACACACACAGCATCAACAACAAGCAGGCAGAGCAATTGATCGGAACCTCCTTCCGACAGGAGACCGACACCATTGCCTTTTTGACCACCTATGAGTTCAAGGCACACATCATGGAGGCGATTCGTGAGAATGCGGGACTCAAGACCGAGGGCGGAGCGGTTCTCTTCTCTCTGCCGGTTGATTCACTCATTGGAATCGGACGCTTTGACGATCAGGA
>JAZOPW010000116.1:0-3310 GCA_045655785.1 Eubacteriales bacterium | reverse complement strand
GCCGCTTGTGGTTTTTGGGGCGCTTGCGGTGCAGGTGTAAGTACAGCTATGTATATTTCCATCGCTTTAAAATCAACACCTCTTTCAAAAGAGACTTGGGGCCTTTCCAATCAAATGACCGCAAGCGCTTTGCAAGCGATTGGAGAAAACGGCGGCTCTCGTTGTTGCAAGAGAGATTCTTACCTTGCCATCACCGAAGCGAATAAATTCACAAGTGAAAAGTTAGGGGTCAGGATGGAACTTGATCAGGCAACCTGCTCCCGTTCTCAGATGAACAATCAGTGCATCGGGGAAGAATGTCCGTTTCACAAAAAGGCAAAGAAAAAGGTAGCCTTTATTTGTGTCCATAATTCGTGTCGCAGTCAGATCGCAGAAGCCTTGGGGAAACACTTGGCGTCGGATGTATTTGAATCATATTCTGCCGGAACCCAAACAAAACCGAAGATCAATCAGGATGCGGTCAGAATTATGAAAGAGCTGTACGGGATCGATATGGAACAAACACAGTATCCAAAATTGATTACAGATATTCCGGATCCCGACGTGGCAATTTCAATGGGTTGCAATGTGGGTTGCCCTTTTATTGGCAGAGGATTTGATGATAATTGGGAGCTGACAGACCCCACGGGAAAAACGGACGAGGAATTTAAGATTATAATCAAAAAAATCGAAGAAAAGATCTTAAGACTAAAGGACGAATACAAATAAGTTCGGGTTCGACACAGCTGAATGTATGCGGTTTCCCGCTTTGCGTTCTGCCGCTCAGACCGCCATCAAGGAAGGCGAGCAATCAGGGTTATAAAGCAAACGTCTTTTGTAATGATATAATATATAAAAACACGACAGCAAAGGAAAACGTCAAATGAAATACGTAAAAACGGAAAAATACGATATTAATATAGTAAAGCAAAAAATCATGGGACCTAATCCGTTAAAATTAGAAGAAGAACTGATGATTGACAACAGAATCAATACAGGCGCTATTGTTATGGATTTAGGCAGCGGGCAAGGAATCACGTCTGTGTTTTTAGCAAAAGAATATGGATTTAAGGTTTATGCAACAGACCTTTGGAGCGAGCCGCAAGAAAATCAGAAATTCTTTGCCGAAATGGGATTAACAGAGGAAGAGATTGTTGCCGTAAAAGCGGAGGCTACCGATTTGAAATATGAAAAAGATTTGTTCGATGCAGTTGTCAGCACGGATTCCTATAATTATTTTGGAAGAGATGCCGACTATTTAGACGAAAAACTTTTGCCCTTTGTAAAGAAAGGCGGTTATATTTATATAGTTGTTCCGGGGATGAAGAAAGACTGCCATAATAATATTCCCGAAGAACTACTATTATCTTGGACCCCCGAACAATTAGACTATATCCACGATATAGAATATTGGAAAAACATTGTTTCGAAATCCAAGAACAGCGAGATCGTTTCCGTTTACGAAATGGAAAGCAATGAAGAATGCTGGAACGATTGGATACAGTGCGATAATGAGTATTCTATAAACGACAGGAAGGCCATCGAGGCAGGCGCGTATAAATATTTGAACTTTATCGCTATTGTTCTAAGGAAAAAATAAGAAAGCCTTGCATATTCCTCATTTTCGGTATGTTATAATGCAGTAATAAGACATAAGGATGAATATAATGATCATTTTAATTTCAGGAGCATCGCACACGGGAAAAACAGCGCTTGCCCAAAAACTGCTTGAAAAATATAAATATCCATATCTATCGATCGACCATTTGAAAATGGGGTTAATTCGCAGCGGGAACACGGACCTTACACCTATGAGCGATGAGGGCGAATTAACGGCATATCTATGGCCTGTTGTCCGAGAAATGATTAAAACGGCTGTTGAAAATGAGCAAGATTTAATCGTGGAAGGTTGCTATATTCCTTTTGATTGGGCTAACGATTTTGAAGAAGAATATTGTAGGAATATTAAACATTATTGTCTGATAATGAGCCAAAATTATATTGAGAAACATTTTGATGATATCAAAAAATATGCGAGCGTTATTGAAAAGCGTTTGGATGATGAATGGTGTACTTTGGAGAGTGTGTTAGAAGATAATGCGAAAGCGTTATCTCTTGCCCAAAAGCATAAAGCAAACTATATACTCATTGATGATAAATACGAAATCAACATATAGGTCAAAACGCCTTTTGCGCATCGCCGTACAGGTTGCATAGGACGGATATTGTGTTATAATAGCATCAAGAGGTGAGGTAAATGATATATACCGACAAGACCAAGGCGGCGCTCAGGCTTTGCTTTGAGGCGCATAAGGAGCAGAAGGACAAAAGCGACTTGCCCTACGTTTTCCACCCCTTCCATCTGGCCGAGCAGATGGAGACTGAGGACGAAACGGTGCTCGCTTTGCTGCACGACGTGGTCGAGGACACCGACCACACCCTCGATGAGCTGACCGAAATGGGCTTCGGCGATGCGGTCATAGAGGCGCTCGCCCTGCTGACCCATGACGACAAGACCGATTATATGGACTATGTCCGCGCCATCAAGGGCAACCCGCTTGCCAAGGCGGTGAAGCTCGCGGACCTGCGGCACAATTCCGACCTGACGCGGCTTGATACCGTCGACGAAAAGGCTCTCAAAAGATACAATAATTACCTGGAGGCCATCGCCCTGCTCGAAGGGTGACACCTTGTTTTTTCGGTTGTAATATGGTATAATTATAATGTAATTCAGCGATAAGGGGTGAGGGTATGATTGAAAACAAGCTTGGGACAACGTCTTCTGCGGAGCTTGCGCGCGAGGAAGAAAGAATCAGCAAGAAAAAGGCGTTGGAGCTTTTCGAAAGCGGTCGGCTTGATAGCCTTGAAGCAGGCAAGACGGCATCTCTTATGAGTATCCACAAGGCCTTGTTTGAGGATATCTACGAGTTTGCGGGCAAACTTCGCACCGTTAACATCGCAAAGGGCAGCTTCAGGTTTGCGCCCTTGATGTATCTTGAGCCCGCCCTTGACAACATCGATAAAATGCCCCAATCGAATTTCGATGAGATAATCGAAAAATATGTCGAGATGAATATTGCCCATCCCTTTCGCGAGGGCAACGGCAGAGCAACGCGCATTTGGCTCGATTGCATATTGAAAAAGGAGCTCGGCAAGGTGGTCGATTGGAGCTTGGTTGACAAAGAGGACTACTTGCTGGCAATGGAGCGCAGTCCTATCAGGGATATCGAGATCAAGCATATTCTTAAAAATGCCCTGACCGACAGGGTCAACGACCGCGAGGTCTTTATAAAGGGCATCGACCACAGCTATTATTACGAGGATTATACGA
>JAZOPW010000115.1:0-8208 GCA_045655785.1 Eubacteriales bacterium | reverse complement strand
CTCGTCAACCGACGTGTCCTCGTCATAGCCCTCGATCGGCTCGGTCTCCTCGACTTGCGCCATCACAGGAAGTGCCTCGGACGCTTCTTGCCTTGCTTGCTGCATCGGTGCGGTGCTTCTGCGCTTACGGCGGTAGAAAATATCCGACGTGAGCAGCAAATACATCAATATGATCTGACAAAGCACCACAAGACATCCCAAAACGGTAACAACCGTCATTGCATTGTCAGGCAGGAAACGAATGGCAAGGAATGCGGTCGGCAACGCGAATACGCTGCTGCGAACCTCCTTTGCGTGCTTGGAGCGACGAATCAAAAGCAGAACAATGGCGATCAGCTGACACAGCAGTGTCAGGCTCAATGCCACGATAATTCCGGTCAGATTCATCGTCGGATCGCCAAGGATCACAAAGTCACGGATCTCACCTGCAGTAAATACAAGATCATTGCCTTCTCTCTTGGTGTCAAGCACCTCAAGCATGTTGGTCTTTTCATTGTAGAACGCCACCTGCAGTCCGGTCATGCCTCTCATGTCCTCGGGCAGGAGCAAACGAACCTCAAACGTGCCTTCCGTTGTGGAAACCGTTGCATTGTTCAGTGAAAGCTTCATGCTGTAGGACGCCATCACGTCAAGTGTGGAAAGCAGATCCTCAACCTGTGCCTGTGACATCGAATTTCCTGCGGCAGGGGCAACACGTCCGGTCTTGATTGCCGAATCGATTGCATTGGCAAGAGAAACAAGATCCTCAAGTCGGGTGGTAAAGAGCTTGGTTCCCTGTGCAAGTCCTGCAAACGAGGTCAGGCGGAGGGGCTCATAAACCAGGTAGGTGACCTTAACGGCTTTCATCTCACCGCAAGCCGTGTTGTAGAGCTGTTCGACCTCAGCCGCATCCTTTGCGGCTTTGATCGCGGTTACCGCATCCTCACAGATCGAGTGAAGCGTCTCTTCGGATGTTTCGTTGAATTCCTCCGTTGCAACCAGATCGGCGTACAGCTTGCGAAGCTCGGCAATACGGGTATCCTGCTCTCTCGCAAACGGAACCTCGGCTACCGCGCGGCTGTAAATGCCCTCCAAATCGTGATAGAAGGTTGCAGAGGGCTTGGGAAGTGCCTTGGCATCGGCAATTGCCTGTTCGATCAAGGCGCTTACCATTTCGCCGTCGCCGTCCTCGATCAGTGCCTTCAATGCGGCGATCTTCTTTTCGAGATAATCCTCATAATAGGTGTTCTGCTGGAACACGTTGACTTCACCGTGCGGATAGTTTCCGTCCGATGCCTTGACGCGAACGTAAATATAATAGATCGTTCCGGGATTGAGGTTGCGGAACATCACTTCCCCATCCTCACCAATGCCAAGCTCCTCGGCGCTCTTCCAATCCATGATCAGACCGGTTCCGTCTTTATTGAGATAAAGAGCGAATTCGTAATGATAGGTCAGCGGAGACGCCATATTCAGCTTGACCGCGATCGAGGTCGCATCGGAATAAATACTGTCGAGATGGTTATTCAGAACCGGCATTTCGGGCCGTTCGGCAAGCGTTATTTTGCTGGGATTGCTGTCCGCCCAGGTAACACCGTCACCGAACATCGAGATCTCAACCTCTTTGCCAAAGAATGTTTCGGGAATCGCGATCTGTGTCATTTTGACACCGTTGACGGTAATCTCGTTTCCCGATACCAGAATGCGCAGAACATCATCGCCGCACTTGATCTGATAAGCGCCGTCCTGTGCGTTTTCCAGCACGAACAGCTCATTCACGTAATCAATACGGAACGACGGTGCCGAGATCACAGGCAGAACGGTGATGGCAATTTCGGTATTCGCAGCCCCCATGGTAAAGGTTGCGGTATAGGATTGCAGGTGGGGAAAAAGCTTTCCTTCCACCGAGGTATAGGTGACCTTGAAGCCCTCAGCGGCTTCGATCTTGACCGTCACCTTGGTTCCGTACGGAATGGAAATGGGGGTTCCCTCATAGAGGATGTCATTGATCCATACGGTTGCCTTATCGGTATTCAGACTGACCGTAACGTCATACGGGATCACGTCCCATTTTGCATACAGGGTGGTATTGTCGGGAATGTTCCAAGCTTCACGCAGGAACGCGCCCTTATCGTCAATGACATAATCGGTTCCATCCTTTGTCAGGGTAAAGCCCAGGAACTTATGTCCCTCGCGCTCGGGGAGCACCAAGCCCTCCAAATTCAGAGCCGTGTCAAACACCACCTTGAACTGCTGTGATGTCTCGGGCTTTGCTGCGCCGTTGCCGTCCAACGTCACGTTGTATTCATTCGGTGTCCACTGCGCCACCAAGGAAATCTCGGATGCGTACGTAAAGGCAGGCAGCGCACCTGTTTTCAGCTCGGTGCCACCATTGATAAACCAGCCCGTAAAGGTATATCCGGGACGGGTGGGATCGGGAATGGTAATACCCTTGTCGTAAACGTATTTTTCGGCGTAGTCATACACTCTGTCAGCTTCGGGCGCACCGTTGTTCAGATCGATATGAATGAGGTATTCATCGGCTTTCCAATTGGCAACCAGAACAATCTTGGTGTCCTTGTCACCCGCATATCGCGCGTCCATATCCTCGATCGTGGTGCCAACGGCGGTGGTAAAGGTGGTTTCCGCAGCATTTTTGATCACCTTGACCGTCCAACCCGTAAACACGTATCCTGTTCGGATGGGATCGGGGATCACGGTGGACACATTGAATTGATGCTTGGTGGGAATCACGGTGTTTTCAGCAAACTTGATCTCACCGTCATATCCCGCTTGGAATTCCAAAGCATACTCCAACGGGACGTACAGGCGGTAGACGATATTCAAGGGAGTTCCCTCTTCGCTGACCGTGACCGTTGTGGAAGGAGAATAGTAATCCGACGTGGCAAGGTATTCAAATCCGGGATATACCTTGTCTCCGCCCATGTTACCGTTGATCTCCGAGCCCATGGGAGCCATCCACATGGTTACGTCTGAAAGCGAGGTAAACAGCGGATTTCCCTTTTTATCGGGTGCCAATGGATTATAGATATAATCGTATCGGTAGACCTCGTACTTGATCGGCTCCCAATCGGGCATCAGATACAGCGTATCGGTGTCGGTGTTCGGAATCAAGGTAGAGGACAGGGTCACAAAATCCTCACCCGACAGAGGCGAAAGCTTTTGTCCGGTTGTTACGTCTGCGTCCTTTGAGGAAAGCAGGATCCAGCCTCGGAACTTAAAGCCGTCCAGAACAGGGAGCGAGATCTTGGTCTCGGCACCGAACGTGTAGGTGGTTGGGAAGGATGCGCCGTTGGGTTGCTTGTGGCTTCCCTCGGCGGCAGCCAGATACTTGATCTCATAGGTTTTGGGTCGGCAGGTCAGGGTTACGGTATCGTTTGCCGTAAAGGTTGCTTTGTAGGTATTGTCATCGTCGAGCAGATAGGTTGCATGCTCGCCCGTCATCGACTCAACCTCATAGCCGTTTGCAAGCACCACGCGAATGGTAATGTTCGCGTTGGTCTTGGGGATCGCGACCGCCACGCCCGACTGTAGCTCCTGTACAGCCTGTCCCGGGATGGTAAGCTCCACCTTTTCGCATCCTATACCGAAGGAAACGGTCAACGAATAGGAGTCGGGGTCCTCTGCCTGTGTTGCGATCGGCATCGTCAAGATCGCGACGAGTGCCAAAAGGAGCAGCAAGAACGGTACAAGTACTTTATGCAATTGTTTGATCATGTTCACTCCTCCTTTCAGCGAATCATAACGGCATCACCATCGGCATCGCTGATGGCTTTGATGGCGTCGAGTGTAAAGTGATTGGCTTCAACCGTAAAGGACTTGGAAATCGGTCCGCTGGCATAGATTTTCAGGACATTCGCCGTAGAAACGACAAGTCCCAACGCCTTCAACGAATCCAGCTTGATTACAGAATCCTGCGGGAATTGGTCTTCGATCGAGCAAATATCGACCACGGCAACACCGGGATTGATGATGCGCTTGCGCACAGGCTCGGGCTCAGCTACAGGCTCGGGCTCCGAAACCGTAGCATAGGTCGGCGCGGTCTCCTCTATCGCCTCTTCTGCTTCCGAATCGGCTTCCTCATACTCTTCGGTATCCTCCGAAGCCTCCTCGCCTGCTTCTTCGGTCTCATCTGCATAGTAGTTTCGGGTTGCATAGAAGGACGGGCGGAACGGAACAGGCTCTTCCACCTCTTCGGCGGTCTCAACTGCTTCGATCTCCTCAACTTCCTCCGTCTCTTCCTCCTCATTCGGTTCGTCCTCAAAGAAGAGCTCCTCCGTCTCCTCTGCCGACGCACCTTCATATTCTACAGCCTCGTCACCGTATGCAGATGCATCCTCATCTGCCACGGGCTCCTCAGACTCGGCTTCCACCTCAACCGTCAAATCTCCCCACACGTCAACCGTCTCGGGTTCTTCTCCCTCGGTTGCCGTATTGTCAGCATCCCCCGCGTCAAAGGACGTTTCAGTGGACTCTTCCGCCACGGGCTCGTCGGCAGTCAAACCGTCATTGGAAATGGCGTCCACCTCGATCGGCTCGGTTGTGGTTACCGTTTGCTCAAAGGTGGGAGCAGAATCGGCATAGTAGCGCTCGGTGTAACGCATTTCGGTCACCTTTACGGTCTCGCGTACCACAGAGGGCTGCGGCTCACCTTTCACCTCGGGCTCAGGCTCCACAATCGGTTCGGGCTCGGCTACGGGCTCCGGCTCAACCTCGGGAATCGGCTCGGGCTCCTTCTCCACCATCATTTCGTTATCAAACTCCCAAGAGAAATTCGCGTTCGCGGGAATGACACTTTCGTCTTCCTCGGGGACAGCGGGAACGTGGTCGGGGGCTAACTCAAACGTGGTTGCGGGCTTTTCCTGACGGATATATTCCTTGATCAGATTCCGCGCCACCAGATTCTCGGTGGTATCAAAGGGATACTGCTGCTCATAGTCAACATGCTCAATGTCAATGGGAGAAAGCCCATGCTCCTCGCACACACGCTGTACCAGCTCCATTGCCCATTTGAACTTACGGGGCGTACGAAGCTTGTAGCGGAAGGGAGTGTCGGCGTATTTCTTGATGTGGCTGACGTCGGTGCCGCGATAGACCGTTCCGTCAAGGCTCGCGGGATCAAGTGCCAGATAAAGCTCCAGAATACGGGTCTTTACGTTGATCTTTGCAATCGGTGTACGGCCGTTGTGGAAGCTGTCAGCCGTCCAGCTGATGCGATTCTTGGTACCCTTGTAGGAAAGCAGAGCGTTTTTCAGCTCACTGTAATACTTCTTGATATTGGGGCGAGATTGAATCAGCTTTGCCTCAAAGCTCTTGCGATAGTGTGCAACGATATAGCATCCGGTCTCCTCATCAAAGCCGATGATGCGCTCGTTTCCGGTAAAGCGATCGCCGTCGGTGTCATTCTCTTCGTCGTCGCTGTCCTCATCGTCCTCGCTCTTTCGCTCCTCGGAGTCCTCCAGCTCATCCTCGTCGTCAGCCTCGTCCTCCTCTGCGTCATCGTCGTCATAGAGATTTTCGGCAGATGCAAAGGTTGCAATCGCAGCACCGTCTGCATCCTTCTTTGTCTCGTCCTTTTCTGCCTCTGCCGCCTCCTGCTCCTTACGCTTTTGCATTTCGTAATCGAGGAAATCGGCAAGCTTTTCCATCACCGCGTCAGTAGCCGCATTGGTTTGCGGTGCTGCGGGCGGTGTTTCCTTATAGACCTCCTTAAAGGTCTCGGTCACAACCTTCTCCACGACCTTATACGGACGCGATCCGTCAGCCGCCATGGGCTGTGCGTCTCCAGAAATGACGGTAGGCTGTGTCTGTGCAACCGCTTCGGGCAGGATCTCCGCAGGGACAGAGAGCTCTTCCGCAATCGGCAGCTCCTCTTCGAATGCCGCCAAGGGCTCCTCGTCTTCGGCTGCTTGCTCCTCCGCATCGGTATATGCGTCCTGACGTTGCTCCTCGTCCTCAGCGGGGGTAAGATCTGCATAAACAGGTGCCTCATATTCTGTCGAGGAATTCTCCGAGGGCAACTCGGGTGCCTGAGCGGATTCTGCTACCGCAGAACGCTTGCGGCGTGCCTGCTCCTCGCGATACCAAGCTGAGGAAGCAAAATCATAGCCACGGGCGCGGAAGATGATCAGCAATGCCAAAAAGACGACTGCCGCAGCCGCGGTAAGCACCGCAAGAATGGTCAATGTGATGTAGGTGGATTGCGGAACGGCACCGAACAGAAGCACCGCCGCGTAATTCCGATAATTGGAATTGCGGTCTCTTTCCGATTCCTCAAAATCACGGTCATATTTCATTTTTCGCGCACGGAGCATCTTACTGATCAGAATACAGATACCGGCGACCTCGGCACCCAAAATACATGCCAATGCCGCAATTGCGATCAAAAAGCCTGTACCCGAAAGACCGAGCCCAAATGTGATGGAAAATAACGGTGAAAATTGCAAAGCTTTCGTCCCCCATTCCGTAGTTTTCTTGTCTGCGGTTTCCCGAAAAAAGATTTTCGAAAAAATTTTGGAATTCTCAGTAATATTGTACCACATCTTTCGCATATAATCAATAAGATTGGAAAAAATAATTTTAATTTTTTTGCGACTTTTTTTCAAAAAATACCGCAAAATGCAAGGAAATTCGGCTTTTTCTCTGCTTTTTTGGAAAGATTTTCACATTTCAAACCCGAGTGCTCTTCGAGAGCGAAAAAGACAAAAGGAAACACAGCATTGCGCGATTGTGAATTCAATTTCAAAAAGCACTTGATTTATTCATTTTTTTATGGTATGATACTCTTGTAAAGGATTGCGGAGGGTATCAAAGCTCCGCAAAATGGGTATTATGAAGAAAAAAAGTAAGCTTCTCCTCCTGCGGATCCTGCTTGCCGCCCTCATTGTTGCGAATATGACGGTCATTTTCCTCTTTTCCGCGCAAAGCGGTGAGGAGTCCGACCAAACAAGCGGCACGGTCACAGAGATCGTGGCACAGGTTACCGTAAAGGACTTTGAGTCAAAGCCCCAAGAAGAACAAGCACAGATCATTCAATCGCTACATCCTCCCGTCCGAAAGCTTGCACATATGGCAGAATTCGGCTCTCTCGCCTCGCTCCTGTTTCTCTTTCTTCTGACGTGGAAGGGAGGCATTCTTTGGCGCTATGCCGCATCGCTCGGCATGACCTTTTTCTATGCCTGCACGGACGAGCTGCACCAAATGCTATCCGATGCACGGGGACCGCAGTTTTCCGACGTACTGATCGACACCTTGGGTGGCTTGATCTGCTGTACGCTTCTCCTGTTGGCTTGTTTCTTGATCAAACGTTATCAAAAGAAAGGAAAAAAACGCAAGCCTATGCAAATTACACGCTACAATCTTACAAACGAACGTCTTTCGCACCCTCTGCGGATCGCGCTTGCCTCTGATCTGCACGGCGAGGATCACACCACTCTCTTAAAGTCCCTCCGCGACGAGCATCCCGACCTGATCCTGATTCCCGGTGACCTAATGGAGGATCATCAATTGGGCGATCCGGATGCGTCGGGCTACGCGTTCTTGCGTGCGTGTGCCGCGCTTGCGCCGACCTTTTACTCGCTTGGAAATCACGAGATCGGATGCTATCACAGTGAAAAGCCTTGGGTTCACCCAACTCCAACCCCTTTATCCGAGAAAATCAAGAAGCAAATTCGCGACACGGGTGCGATTCTTTTGGATAATGAGTGCATTCGTCACGGTGAATTTAGCGTTTGCGGCTTAACATCTGGCATCAATGGCACCGAAAATCGTCCCGACGCCGACGTATTGCGGCGTTTTGCCGAGCAGGATGGCTTCCGCATTCTTCTGTGTCATCACCCCGAATATTTTGTACCCCATGTCAAATCAACCGATATTGAGCTGACGGTATGCGGACACGCGCATGGCGGACAGTGGCGGATCTTCGGACGTGGTATCTATGCCCCGGGACAGGGGCTCTTCCCCAAATACACCTCCGGTGTGATCGACGGTCGCTGTGTCATCAGCCGCGGTCTCGGCAACCACACGCGCATCCCTCGCATCTTCAACCGCCCCGAATTGGTTATGATTTGTTATAGATAATGTTTTTTGATTTTTTGATTTTTGTCAGAAAACTTTTTGGAAAAAGTTTTCCGACACCTTTCAAAAACTTCCCCAAAAGCAGTATATAATATAATTGGCGAAATCTGATCGCTTTGGATAAACCATTGC
>JAZOPW010000114.1:0-2342 GCA_045655785.1 Eubacteriales bacterium | reverse complement strand
GAATTAGGTGATGGTCAAGATGGTGAAATAGAGGAACTTCGTGCTAAGGCTGCTCGAATGGATTGGCCTAAAGAAGTGGCTGATACATTTGCTAAAGAAGTTTCGAAGCTCGAACGTATCAATCCGCAAGCACCGGATTATAGCGTACAAATGACTTATTTGCAAACAATGCTTTCCTTGCCTTGGGGAATTTATACCGATGATAACTTGAATATATCCAATGCGGAAAAAACTTTGAATGCTGAAAAAGGGATTGACAATGTGATGAAATACAGTTATACTGATCATGGATTTATTTGGAAGTTCTGCAAAAAAAACAGTTACTGCGATCATATTTTATGTTAAAGGAGATGTATCATGAAACAAACGAATTTTTCCCGAACCGTATCCGTCATACTCGGAACAGTACTGCTTTTACTCACCATGCTCTCTGCCCTCTCCGGCTGCGGACAGAAACCCGATGATACCACTTCCACAACGACTACCGGTACACAGGGTGATGCTGCGACGACTTCCGATACTGCAACAGACACCGAAGCAGTCACCACAACAGCCCCCTCTCACGGTATTCCCGAATTAGACTATACGGGAAAGACCGTTACCATTCTCGGCTGGAAGGATGCCGATTTTGATGAATTCAATGCAGACACGCAAACCGGCGATCTGTTCAACGATGCCAAATATACGCGCAATCTGAAAATCGAAGAAGAATTCGGCGTCGATCTTGTATATGATCGCTCCATCAACGGCAACGTCGACAATGCCGGAACATTCATCAGCCATATTACCAATTCCCTCAATGCAGACGCGCACGATTTCGATATCATCGCGGGCTATAGCCAAACCATGTGTACTCTTTCTTCTACAGGCATGCTTTACAATCTTTTGGATACCGCCTATCTCGACTTCGAGACCGCATGGTGGCCGCAGAATATGTTGGAAGAATTCACCATTGCCAACAAGCTTTGTATCTGCAGCGGTGATATCGCGCCCACCACGTTGTATATGCTGTACGGCATGTTCTACAACAAGGATATGATCGAAGAGTTCAAACTGGAAGATCCCCATCAGTTGGTAGTGAACAATCAATGGACACAAGAAAAGTTCTTCGAGCTGTGCGCAGGCACATATGCCGATCTGAACGGTGATGCGCAAAAGAATCTCGGCGACCGATTTGGCTACATGACAGGCACCCTGCATCTCGACCCGTGGTTCTACTCCATCGGTGCCAAAATCGTCGAAAATGACGAAAGCGGTTCTTTGATCATTTCCCCGACTCTGA
Organism: Eubacteriales bacterium; assembly: GCA_045655785.1. GTDB lineage: Bacteria > Bacillota > Clostridia > Oscillospirales > CAG-272 > UMGS1865. The sequence continues at coordinate 1,060 of JAZOPW010000114.1, read as the reverse complement.
CAAGCGAAAAAACGGTCTCGACCATTGAAGCGCTGCAGAAGCTGCTGTTTGCAAGCTCGGACGCTTTGTTGTCCGATAATGTAGCAAGTGCCACCCCGACCTTCCATTTGGAGGCATTTGCCGCCAATCAAGTTCTCTTCACCACCGAGGCAGCATACCGCGCCATTCAGTATTTTAACACGGATGGTCTCACCTACGGCGTTCTCCCGATGCCCAAATATGATGCCGAGCAGGAAGAGTTTGTCTCGCTTCTGCGCAACACGGTAACGCTGTTCGCGATCCCCTTCAACACAAAGGATCCCGATATGATCAGCGCGATCATGCAGGCATACGCCTTCTACGGCAAGCAGGAGATCGTTCCCGCCGTATTTGAGCAGACACTCAAGCTCAAGTATTCCGATACCGAGTTGGATGCGCAGATGTACGATATCATCCGCAGCAGCCTCACCTTTGATATCGGACGCTTCTACGCGAAGGTGTTGATCGGTCAGGGAGATTTCCGAACCTCGGTCTCCCAAAATACCGGCGGATGGGCTTCTAAGATGCGTGCTTTGGAAAAACCGCTTACCAAGAGTCTGAGCACCTTGGAAGAGGCCTTTTCCAATATGAAATAACGGCTCTGCAAACAGTGCAAAGGCTCCCCGATCGGGGAGCCTTTGCACTGTTTGCTGCAGATCCGGCGTTCAACCTTTTCAAGAACCAACCCAAGAACACAACAAGGCAGACAAATTTGCTCTTCACACTTGTATTTTTCCGTGCTTTATGCTATGCTATACCCATATAACACCATGGGGAGAGCAAACATGAGTCACGAATTATTGGATCTGGTCGATGAGAACGGCAACCCGACGGGAGAGCGCGAGGATCGCGCCATCATACACGCCACGGGTCTGCGCCATCGCACCGCGCACTTATGGCTGATGCGGGAGCGTTGCGGACAGGTGGAGATCCTGCTGCAAAAGCGCAGCGAGGACAAGGATTCCTATCCCGGTTGCTACGACATTTCCAGCGCGGGTCATATCCCTGCCGGCATGGATTTTAAAGTCGGATCGTAGCCATG
>JAZOPW010000113.1:0-2175 GCA_045655785.1 Eubacteriales bacterium | reverse complement strand
TATAGACCTTGTCCGCGATCGTGGTATCGGTCATGATCGTTGCGGGGTTGGAGTTGACAAGCACGACTTCGTACCCCTCCTCCTTCAGTGCCAGACACGCCTGTGTGCCGGCATAATCGAATTCAGCCGCCTGACCGATGACGATAGGACCCGAACCGATGATCAGTATTTTTTTCAAATCCGTTCTCTTTGCCATTTTCTTTGCCTCCCGAAATATATGAAAATAATTTTTAAACCAATTTAGGCGCGATACACGATCTTACCGCCGTGTACCGTCAACAAATTCTTGCCAAGCAGCCGCATACCCGTCAGCGGTGTGGCGCGTCCCTTGGAAAGGAACTCCTCGGGATCCACCGTAAATTCGGTGTTCAGATCCCATACCGAGAAATCGCGATCCAAGCCCAAGCCGAACCGCTCGCGCGGTGCATATACCATCAGCTCCACAAGCCGATCCATGGATAGGATTCCCGTCTTCACCAGCTTTGTATACAAAAGCGGGAACGCGGTTTCCAAGCCCACGATTCCAAATGCACTGCCCGCAAGCCCTCTGGCTTTTTCCTCGGCGGAATGCGGTGCATGGTCGGTGGCGATCATATCGATTGTGCCGTCAAGGATCCCCGCAACCAGGGCTTCCCTGTCCTCTTTTCCGCGCAACGGCGGATTCATCTTGAAGCGTCCCTCCTCCCGAAGGTCGCTGTCGTCCATCACCAAATAATGCGGTGCGGTCTCACAGGTCACGTCAACACCCTCTGCCTTTGCGCGTCGGATCGCCTCCACGCTTTCCTTTGCCGAAATGTGACAGACATGATAGGCACATCCGATCTCCTTTGCCAATTTGAGATCTCGCTCGATCTGCAGATACTCGCTCTCGGAGCAGATTCCCTTGTGTCCGTGAGCACACGCGTACTCGCCGTCGTGGATATATCCGCCTTGGAGCAGGTCATTGACCTCACAGTGTGCCACAATGATCTTGCCAAGTGCCTTTGCCTTTTGCATTGCCTCGCGCATCATCGCGTCATTCTGCACGCCTCTGCCGTCATCCGAAAAGCCTGCGCAGTCAGCCGCCATGCCCTCCATGTCGGAAAGAACCTCTCCCTTCTCTCCCACGGTGATCGACGCATAGGGATACACATCGATCACGGCATCGCGCTCAATGAGCGTCAGCTGCTCGCGCAACGCCTCCTTACAATCGGGTACGGGGTTCAGGTTCGGCATGGTGCAAACCGCCGTGTAGCCTCCTCTTGCCGCCGACATCGAGCCGGTTGCAATGGTCTCTTTATAAGAAAAGCCCGGCTCACGAAAATGCACATGCACATCGCAAAAACCGGGAAGCACAGTCAAATCATCCAAACGAGCGGAAAGGGTGGGAAGGTCAGCCAAAAAAGCCTTTGCAAAAGACTTTACTTCGGTCATATTCATCATGCTCTGCTTTTGGTTTTTCATCTCGGTTCTCCTTTCATTCTTCGTTTGATTTACAAATATACACACCTGTTTCGCCGTCCACCTCATCAAGCATCACCGAAACAAACTCGCTTCGAGAGGTCGGCATATTTTTGCCAACGTAATCGGGGCGGATCGGAAGCTCGCGGTGTCCTCTGTCCACCAGAACAGCCAATTGAACCTCCTGGGGTCTGCCGTACGCAAAAACCGCCTCCAAAGCTGCTCTTGCAGTTCGTCCCGTGTACATCACATCGTCTACGATGATCACGGTCTTCTCACGAATGTCGCACGGAATGTGACATTCCTCTGCCGTATGTGCCTTTTCCTGTTCGGTCATATCGTCACGGTGCCTGGTGACATCCAAATACCCCAGCGGAACCTCAACGCCCTCAAACCGCTTGATATTTTCGGCAAGCACACGCGAGAGCGGAATGCCGCGGCGTTTGACTCCCAGCAAACAGATGTTTGTAACACCTTGGTTGCGCTCAATGATCTCGTGTGTGATCCGCGCCATTGCGCGTGAGATCGAGGTCGCGTCCATGATCTGTGCCTTCTGCTTCATTTTGAGCCCTCCTTTCGGGCAACAAAAAAATCTTGCCGATGTGGCAAGATCTACACAAAGACAGTCCTCCACCACAGGTGCAGGCTTACTTATGTCCATCTTCCCGACATCTCTGTATCGGCTTAAAGATTTCATTTGCTATAAAGTCGGAGGCCAAGCGGTCTTAGGAAGAC
>JAZOPW010000112.1:0-2639 GCA_045655785.1 Eubacteriales bacterium | reverse complement strand
GGAAGGGAGACATATAAATCAATGGATTTTAAAGACAATGAGAGCTTTCGTTTGTTAGTGAAGGCTTTTCTTTCTTTGCAGAATGAGGAGGAGTGTATCGCGTTTCTTGAGGATCTGATGACCCGAAAGGAAATGGCGGATATTGCACAGCGTCTCCTGGTGGCGAAAATGCTTTCAAGTCAAGCGGTCTATAATAAGATCGTCGAGGAAACAGGAGCAAGCACGGCAACGATCAGCCGAGTCAACCGCGCATTTCATTACGGATCGGGCGGTTATCAGACCATTTTGAACAGGATAGATGAGGATATGCTATGAGATTTTCCGAGGGAACCTTCAAAAATGATGAAAAAGCGGTGTATCAGCTGCGCGAGCTTTACCGTCAGTACGGATACGCACGATATAAGGTCAGCAAATTTGAGGAATACGATCTGTACGCGCACAACAAGAGCTTTTTGATCAGTGAAAATATTTTAACCTTTACCGATACGAACGGAAAGCTGATGGCACTGAAGCCCGACGTTACGCTTTCCATCGTAAAGAATATTGACGGCGAGGACCGTTCCACACATAAATTATTTTATAATGAAACCGTTTACCGTACGTCCGCAGGCTCTGACGGCTTTCGCGAGATCATGCAAACGGGTCTGGAGTGCATTGGAGAAATCGACCTGTATTCGACCTGTGAGGTTCTGATGCTGGCGCAAAGGAGCCTTGCGTTGATTGCAGAGGATTATATTCTGGATCTTTCGCATATGGGATTTTTAACGGGACTCTTGGAAACGGCGGGGCTTGACGACAAGAATGCCGCGCAAATTCTGGGCTATATCGGAATGAAAAACACTGCGGCGATTCTTTCATTCTGCAAGGAAAATGCAATTGAGGAGACTGTCGCGAATGCAATCTGCAGACTGACCGAGCTTTATGCTCCCCTGGAGGACGCCTTGCCGATCATTGAGGGGCTTGTAGTCGGAGACAAAATGCAGGAGGCATATAAGGAGCTTGACGGCATCTATTCCATGATGAAGGCATACGGCAACCCCGAACGGCTCTATCTGGATTTTTCCATGGTGAACGATATGAGCTATTATAACGGTGTGATCTTCCGCGGATTTCTCAATGGGATCCCCGACGGTGTGCTGTCGGGCGGTCGCTATGACAGCTTGTTGCAGAAAATGGGAAAGAGATCGCAGGCGATCGGCTTTGCGGTATATCTGAACCTTTTGGAACGCTTGAATGTTGGCGCGCAGACGCTTGATTTTGATGTTCTTCTGACATATGACCCACAGGTCAGCACCGACTCTGTGATCAAGGCGGTCGAGAGCCTGCGAAAGCAGGGAAAGAGTGTCAGGGTGCATATGGGAAAGACCGAGGGACTTCGTTTTCTCGAGCAGATACACCTTACCGAAAACGGAATGGAGGTCGTGAGTGCCAATGATTAACATTGCTTTGCCAAAGGGCAGATTGGGCGAAAAAGCCTACGGGATATTTGAAAAGGCAGGCTATGAATGTCCTTCCATTCATGAGGAAAACCGAAAGCTGATTTTTGAAAATCACGAAAAGGGTATTCGTTATTTTTGGGTGAAGCCGTCCGACGTTGTGATCTACGTGGAGCGCGGCGCGGCAGATATCGGCATTGCGGGTAAGGACATCATTTTGGAGTATGAGCCGAATATTTATGAATTGGCTGATCTGCAGATCGGAAAATGCCGCATGGCGGTGGCTTGCAAGAAGGATTTCTGCGATAACCGAGACCGCACTCTGCGTGTGGCAACCAAGTTTCCACATATCGCGCGCGGATATTATAACGGAATCAGCCGTGAGATCGACATCATCAAGCTGAACGGATCGATCGAGCTGGCACCGATACTGGGGCTTTCCGACGTGATCGTGGATATCGTCGAAACAGGAAAGACACTGTATGAAAATGACCTGGAGCCCAGAGAGACCATTGTTGACATCAGTGCGCGTCTTGTGGCAAACAAGGTCAGCTACAAATTTAAAAATCAAGAAATATGCAAAATGTGTGAGGATGTTGGCGCATTGCTTGCCAATAGCTGATGCATTGAGGAAGGAATTTGGATCATGATTCGCATTTACAAATACGGGGAAGTGGATAACAGCGAGATCTTCGCCCGTGCTGAGGCAAAGGTTGACGTTGCCTCTATTGTTTCCGAAATTATTGAAAACGTCCGGATGAACGGTGACCGCGCTTTATATGAATACTGTGAAAAATTTGATAAGGTCATCCTGAAATCACTTGAGGTGACGGCAGAAGAAATTGAGGAAGCCTTTGCATCGGTTGATGCTGATTTTGTACGCGTGATGGAGAAGGCAAAGGAGAACATTTATGCCTTCCATCAAAGACAGGTGCGCAATAGCTTTGTGATGCAGGAGACCGACGGCGTGGTGATGGGACAGCGCGTTACTCCCATTGAGCGCGTAGGTCTATATGTCCCGGGCGGTACGGCAGCATATCCTTCCTCGGTTCTGATGAACAGTATTCCCGCCAAGATCGCGGGTTGCGGAATGATCGTGATGGTGACCCCACCGTCCAAGGACGGAAAGGTCAATCCTGCTATTCTTGCCGCCGCCAAGATTGCGGGTGTGGACCGCATCTTTAAGGTGGGCGGCGCACAGGC
>JAZOPW010000111.1:0-4557 GCA_045655785.1 Eubacteriales bacterium | reverse complement strand
GGCACGCACAATCGGGATCGTCGCACTCGTCATGATCGTGATGATGGTGGTGATGCTCATGCTCCTCATGGTCATGATCGTGGTCATGGTCGTGGTGGTGGCACGCGCAATCTGGATCGTCGCACTCGTCATGATCGTGATGATGGTGATGATGCTCATGCTCCTCATGGTCATGATCGTGGTCATGCTCATGGTGGTGGCACGCACAATCGGGATCGTCGCACTCGTCATGATCGTGATGATGGTGGTGATGCTCGGTCGCCTTTGCGAGACGCGCAAGCTCCTCCTCAATGGTGTCGCGGCGTTCCATTGCCGCCAACAGCTGTGCGCCGTCCAGATCGTCCCACGGTGTGGTCACGATCGTCGCGGTGGGATTATGCTCACGCAACAGCGCAACGGTCTGGGCGATCTTCTCATCGTTTACGCTTTGCGTGTGAGAGAGGACGATACAGCCCGCGTTTTCGATCTGATCATTGAAGAACTCACCGAAATTCTTCATGTACATCTTGCATTTCTTGACGTCTGCAACCGTGGTAAAGCCATTGAGCAGAACGTCCTCGGCATCAAGCCCCTGCACGGCGCGGATGATATCGGAAAGCTTGCCGACACCCGAGGGCTCGATCAGGATGCGGTCGGGGTGATATTCGGCCAGCACCTTCTGCAGTGCCTTGCCGAAGTCTCCCACCAACGAGCAGCAGATGCATCCGCTGTTCATCTCGGTCACTTCAATGCCCGCGTCCTGCATAAAGCCGCCGTCAATGCCGATCTCGCCGAACTCGTTCTCAATCAGCACCAGCTTTTCTCCTGCATATGCCTCTTTCAACAGCTTTTTGATCAGCGTGGTCTTACCTGCTCCCAAAAAGCCCGAAAAAATATCAATCTTGGTCATGTATTCTACCTTCTTCTATTTAAAATCAAATTATATTATACAACTCCCGACTCGGATTGTCAATATTTTTCACGCAATCACGAAAATTTTACATTTCACCCGATAAAGAAGATCTTATAAAGCGATTCCTTGAGCGGCTTCACAATGGCGATCACGATCAGCATCATGCCCAGCACGAACAGCGACAAAAAGGAGAACATTGACCAACGGATGGGACCGAGGTGATCAAAGGTCACCCAAATCAGAAATTCGATCAGCACCGTCCAGATTCCAAGCCCGATCAGTCCGCCGCCGAAGACATACAGCCCCGCCCCTCGAAAATAATGGCAGAGCGTGACGATCGCAGTAACGATCACGCCAAGCGAGCCTGCCACGGGAAAGGCAAAGGGCAAAAACCAATCGCCGCCCGTTTGCAGATTGATATAGCACAGATAGGCGATTGCTGCCGCAAACCCACACGGCACAAAGATTGCGGGATTGGGGCGCTTGAACCAACAAGGCAGGATCAGCCAAATATAAGAAAGCAATACACCGCCCGTCACGTACCCCGACCAACCGACGCTCCCATGCCACAAAAGCTCAAACGTCATCGGAAGCAGCAGAGGGAGCAAACAAAGCACCGTGATCACAAACAAAAGTCCCTTGCGGTTGAATTCCTCGGAAACAAAGGCGCGTTTGGGATACGTGGGAGCATCCGACACTGCAAGCTCGGGATGATATACCCGTGTGTGGCAGAGCGGACAAACCGTTTGCCCGTCTGACAGCCGCACACCGCATTTGATACAGTACATCTTATTTTTCTCCTCTCGTATTACTTTCCGCCGTCACGTCAATTCCAAGCTCGCGCAAGACACGGTAGAGCTCGTACTCCAATATCGGCTCGCGGATGTTGCGTATCACGTTCAGATACAGCTTTCCCCGATAGGTGATCGCGGAAAGATTATAGGGCGCACTCGCCTGCACACCAAGCACAAAGTCCAGGCGATCCACATAGCGTTCAAATTCCTTCGGCACGCTTGCCACACCCAAATTGGAAAAGGTAAAGCTGGATTTGCGCTCGCCCACCGCATTGAAGACCAGCTTCATTACGATATTTTTCAGAAACAGCGGCGCGATCCGCAAAAGCAAGGGCTTTTCGCTGCCCACGTTGGTGGCGATCATTGCCGCCATTCCCTTTTTTGTGATCATCAGTTGCATCTGATGATGCACGGTGTGACAGATCTCGTCAAAGGTGTAGTCTCCGAGTCTCGGATCGATCCCGGGGGTTGCGTAAAGAACAAAATTCCGAAGCGTCTCGGAAGGAAAGAGCTTGCGAAGATTGACAGGGATCAGCACCTTGACAGGCTTGTACCGTCTTGGATTCCGCACACGCGCACTCTGAATTCGGGACGTCGCCAGCATCATCGCGGCAACCAGATATGCCGTGACCGTAATTCCCTGTTTCTTTGCTTGTTCCTTCACCGCGTCCGCATCCAAAATCAAGGTGGTGTTGGTACGAAAGCCATCCTCCTCCCTCTTTCCCGAGATCCGATAGGCATTCGTATCGGCACGCGACGCCTTGTGCGGCCCCGCGTATTTGAAGAAGCTGTCCTCAAATTCCGCGTCGTTCGGCTCCTCCAATCGATCGAGAATTCCATTTCCCGTCGGAACCTTGACACCGTATTTCTGATACAGATATTCGGCAACCAGCGTTTTGAGGAAGACCAAGCCGCCGTTGCCGTCGGTCAGCGCATGGAAGAATTCCACCGCGATCCTTTTTTCGTAAACGATGACACGGAACGCACATTTGTGAATGTCATCGAATGGCATACGCGAGAGTGGATAGGGCTTTTCCTCTATGATGTCGGGAGCCTTGGGGATCTCCTCAAGATAATACCAGAACACACCTGTTTTGATGCGCACGGCAATCGACGGAAACCGCCGCACCGTCACGTCAAGCGCCGTTTGCAGGGCGGAGGTGTCGATTGGCTCGTTCAGCGTTGCGGACAGGCGGAAAACGTTGCTCCAATTTCGCCGCCGCGCCGCGGGAAAGATCTTTGCCGCATTGTCCAGCGTCATCCACCTAAGCTTCTTTTGGTGCGGAATATGTTGCTTGATAAATCGACGGATCCTGTCGAAATCACCTTCATTTTCCTTTAAGCAATACAACACGTAGCCATGCCACATCTGTGGCGTGACCACCAGCTCACTCTCCGCCCCCTGTGCCAAAAGCTTGCCGTGTAGCGAGACCGCATCGTCCAGCATGATCTCGTCTCCGCCGACAAAGATCAACGACGGCGGCATTTTGGAAAGCTCACCAAACAAAGGCGAGATCAGGGGGTCGCGCTTGAGCCGTGCATCCTCCTGTGCATCGGGATTGGTAACGGGATATAGATTTTTTCCCTCCTGCTTTGCGCCGTAAAGATAACAGTCGGCAAAATATTTCAAACGCTCCCGCGTCATGGAAGGGTCATTTTTTTCATTTGCATCGTAGGAAGGACCGCTTGCCGTCAGATCACTCCACGGAGAGATCGCAATGATCCCCGCCGGCATGCTTCTTCCCTTTTCGCAGAGCTTGAGACACAGCGAATAACATAGACCGCCGCCCGCACTCTCACCGCACAAAATAATCTGTGAGGGTGCGTAACCGTTGGAAAGAAGGTAGCCGTAAGCGTCCAACGCATCGTCAAGCGCCGCAGGATAGACCCGCTCGGGAGCCAAGCGGTATGCCGCGCAAAGCACACGGATACCGCATTTTACGGCAAGGACGCTGCCAAAGCCCTTGGCATAGTCGAGATTTCCCGAGGTATAGCCGCCGCCGTGCAGATAGAGGATCACTCCCGTTGATACTTCGTCATGCGGTGTGACCATCGAGCATTGGGCTTCTCCCACGCGAAAATCGTCAAAGGAGACCTCGTTTCGGTGAGAATTTGCCATCAGTTTACCGAGCGCATCCTGACCGCGCCGAACGGTTGCCAGAGAGCATCCCGCCAAAAAGGGCTTGAAAAGCATCAATTGTGAGCGTAAAATTTTATCCAAATGCTTCATATGCCGCTCCTTTCCCGATTTTCTACGTCTTCATTATGCTACCGCATTTGGTATATTATAACATATCCCAATGAAAAAATCAATAGGTTTTCGATAAATACGGTTTCAGAAACCGCATTTGATGCTTTTTAAAATCAAGAGCTGCGTTGTATGACACAGACAAGAATCTTTCAAAAATGCCCTCGTGGATTTCCTCCTCAATGACTTCACCTTCAAGAGCGTCCATAAATCCACGTGGCATATGAATACGATAGGAATGTTCGACGCCAAAAAGACAAATAACCCTCGCAGAACCGAGTCGCAGGACTCGGACTGTGGGGGTTATTTTGATGATACGAATTATAAGCTCCGTGGCAAGGAGCGAGCGCGGTTCAAAGAGATGCTCGAGGATCTTCTTTCTGCCGTACCCGACACACTCACCGTGGACGAGGTCGCTGAGCTGACAGGCTACCACCGAAGAACAATCCTTCGGTACGTGCAGAGAAAATACATATACACCGTGAATATTATGGGTAAATACTACATCTCAAAACAGAGCATCATTAACTACCTCGCCACCGATAAGGCGTTCGGGAATACGCAGAAATCGGAGTGGCATGAAAATGTGATATTGAAATTTCAAGCAGAAAAAGATTGAGTTG
>JAZOPW010000110.1:0-4873 GCA_045655785.1 Eubacteriales bacterium | reverse complement strand
GGGACTTGACCTCGAGGATACCGGCAACGAGCCTCTGTACGAAAAGCCCGGATTCCTTGAAATGGGCGTATCTCCCATTCAGGCACCCGATGCTCCCACATACATTGAGCTTGATTTCGTGCAGGGCGTTCCCGTGGCACTTGACGGCAAGAAAATGACCGCAAAGGAAATCATCTTGGCTCTCAATGAAATCGGCGGCAAGAACGGCATTGGACTTTTGGATATCGTCGAGAACCGTTTGGTCGGTATGAAGTGTCGCGGTGTCTATGAGACTCCCGGTGGAAGCATCCTGTACAAGGCGCACAGCGTTCTCGAGAGCATTTGTCTCGATAAAATGACCGCGCATGAGAAGCAGAAGCTCTCCATTACCTTTGCAGAGCTTGCTTACAACGGTCAGTGGTTCACTCCCCTGCGTGAGGCTCTTTCGGCGTTTGTGGACAAAACGCAGGAAAAGGTGACGGGTAAGGTTCGCCTCAAGCTTTACAAGGGCAACATGATCAACGCAGGCGTATGGAGTCCCTACTCGCTCTACAGCGAGGAGATCGCAACCTTTGGTGAGAGTGATTACAACCAGAAGGATTCCGAGGGCTTTATCAACCTGTACGGTCTGCCGATCAAGGTGCAAGCCATCGTTGATGCGAAGAATCAATAATTTTGTATATTGTACGTTGTCCTGTATGGATTTTCTCCATACAGGACGGCGTTGTTTCTAAAAAGAAAGGGTTTACGGTTCATTTATGGCAAAAATGTGGGCAGGAAGAACGAGCGGTGTGACCGATCGGATCGCGGATGATTTCAATTCATCGATTTCGTTCGACTCGAGAATGTATCAGCAGGATATCACGGGCAGTATGGCACACGCGGCAATGCTGGCTGAAAAAGGCATCATCACGCAGAGCGAGGCAGATGTGCTGACCGATGGACTCGGCGCGATATTGGAGGATCTTGAGAGCGGTAAGCTTGAGATCGACCTCTCCTGTGAGGATATTCATATGTTCGTGGAGCAGGAGCTGACCTCGCGTGTCGGCGACGTAGGTAAGAAGCTGCATACGGCACGAAGCCGAAACGACCAGGTGGCACTTGATATGCGGATGTATTTGCGCGATGAGACCGATCTGATCACCGATTCGGTACGCCGTTTGATCGGCGCACTTCTTGTACAGGCAAGAGAGAATCGCGAGGTGATCATGCCGGGATACACCCATCTGCAGCGCGCACAGCCCATCACGTTTGCGCACCATCTGCTGGCTTATGCCATGATGCTGTTGCGAGATCTTGACCGCTTTGCCGACACCAAAAAACGAATGAACTGCTCTCCCATCGGTTGTTGTGCCTTGGCAGGAACAACCTATCACACCGACCGCCGCTTTGAAGCAAGAAGGCTTGGCTTTGACGACATTTGCCGTAATAGCATTGACGGCGTTTCCGACCGTGATTTTTGCGTGGAATTTATGAGCGCATGCTCAATTTTGATGATGCATTTGTCGCGCTTCTCCGAGGAGCTGATCCTCTGGTCGAGCTGGGAATTTAAGTTCGTCGAGCTGTCCGACGCCTATACCACGGGATCGTCTATCATGCCGCAAAAAAAGAACCCCGACATGGCGGAGCTGATTCGTGGAAAAACAGGACGTGTTTACGGGGATCTGATGGCACTTCTCACAACCCTCAAGGGGCTTCCGCTTGCATACAACAAGGATATGCAGGAGGACAAGGAAAGCGTATTCGATGCGCTTGATACCGTGAAGATGTGCCTGGACGTAATGATCCCGATGATTGAGACCATGAAGCCACTGCCAGCAAATATGAAGCTCGCGGCACAAAAGGGCTTTATCAATGCCACCGACCTTGCCGACTATCTGGTCAAGAAGGGGATGCCCTTCCGTTCGGCTTATAAAATTTCGGGACAGATCGTAGCGCGTTGCATTGCGGATGGAGTCGTTTTGGAAAGCCTTCCGTTAGAGGTTTATAAGGGCTACAGCGAGCTTTTTGATGAAGATCTGTACACCGACATCGATCTCGAAACCTGTGTGAAAAAGAGAATTTCCGAGGGCGGAACCTCCCCCTCGTCTACCGATGCGCAGATCGCTTATGTAGAGGAGGTACTGAACAATGGCTAAAATATTCATAGACGGAAGTGCAGGGACAACCGGACTTCGCATCCGCGAAAGATTGGCGGAAAGAAGCGACCTTGAGCTGATCACCTTGACCGAGGAGCTTCGCAAGGATACAAGCGCACGCAAGGACGCGTTGAACCGAGCCGATATAGCCTTCCTTTGCTTGCCCGATGCGGCGGCAATCGAGGCGGTCTCGCTGATGGAAAATCCGAATACTGCGATCATTGATACCTCTACGGCTCACCGTACCAATCCCGCATGGGAATACGGCTTCCCGGAATTACTTGGCAGACGCGAGCGGATCGCTGTCTCCAAGCGGATCGCAAATCCCGGATGCCACGCCAGCGGATTTGTGGCTTTGATCGAGCCGCTTGTGCGTGAGGGTGTGATCCCCGCAGATGCCGCGCTGACCTGTACCTCACTGACGGGATACTCGGGCGGCGGTAAAAAAATGATCGCCGAATATGAGGGCGATGAGAGGGACGAGCTGTTGGACGCACCGCGGATGTACGGTCTGACACAGAGCCATAAGCATCTGCCCGAAATGGCAAAGATCTGCGGTCTGACGCGTGATCCTGTCTTTTGTCCGATCGTAGCAGCCTTTTACAGCGGAATGGAAGTGACCGTGCCTCTGTTTGGGGATTTGATCAAGGGCGATGCCGAACAGATCGGTGAGATCTATCAGAGCTACTATCAAAACGGACTTGTGCATTATTGCAAGACCGCAGACGAGGGCGGTTTCCTCTCGGCAAACGCATTTTCGGGACGCGACGATATGCAGATCACGGTAACGGGAAACAGCGATCGCATCCTGCTGATCGCACGCTTTGATAATCTCGGAAAGGGCGCCTCGGGTGCCGCAATTCAAAATATGAATGTCATTCTCGGTGCAGATGAAACCACCGGATTGAATGTTTGATTTTTCGAAAGGACAAATAACAATGAAAACAATCTCCGGCGGCGTTTGTGCCGCAAAGGGCTTTACCGCAAACGGAATCCATTGCGGAATTCGTAAGAACCGCACCAAGCGCGACCTTGCGCTGATCTACAGTGAGGTTCCCGCAACAGCGGCGGCGGTATATACAACGAATTTGGTCAAGGGGGCGCCCCTGACCGTTACCAAACAGCATATTTCCGACGGCACGGCACAGGCGGTTATTTGCAACAGCGGAAACGCCAATACCTGTAATGCCAACGGAATCGAGGTTGCCGAGCAGATGAGCGCGGCTCTGGCAAAGGAATTGCAGATCAAGGCGGAGAACGTTGTGGTCGCTTCCACGGGTGTCATCGGTCAGCCGTTGAATCTGGAGCCGATCGTAACGGGAATTCCTACATTGGCGGCAGGACTCTCCAAGGACGGCGGAGACGCCGCAGCTGAGGGCATCATGACCACCGACACCGTCAAAAAGGAGATCGCGTTTGAATTTTGCCTTGGCGGCAAGACCTGTCACATCGGCGGCATTGCCAAGGGAAGCGGCATGATCCATCCCAATATGGCAACCATGCTGGTGTTTATTACCACCGACGTCGCAATTTCTGCAAGCATGCTGCAAAAGGCGCTTTCCACCGATATTGCCAATACCTTCAATATGGTCAGCGTGGACGGCGACACCTCTACCAACGATATGGTCACCGTGTTGGCAAATGGCATGGCAGGCAATGAGGAGATCACCGCCGAGGGAGCCGATTTTGATGCCTTTATGAAGGCGCTCAACAGTGTCACGGTCTATCTTTGCCGCATGATCGCAGGAGACGGCGAGGGAGCTACCAAGCTGCTCGAATGTAAGGTTTCGGGTGCGAAAACACAAGCCGTTGCCAAGACCGTTGCCAAGAGCGTGATCTGCTCCAGCCTGCTCAAGGCAGCGATGTTCGGTGCCGATGCAAACTGGGGACGCGTGCTTTGTGCGATCGGATACAGCGGAGCCGACGTTGACGTGGATCGCGTGGACGTTTCCTTCCGTTCCGCAAAGGGAACGGTTGAGGTCTGCCGAAACGGAGCGGGTGTAGCGTTCTCCGAGGAAAAGGCAAAGGAGATCCTTTTGGAAGCCGAAATTGAGATTCTGGTCGGACTGAACAGCGGCGAATTCGACGCCACGGCATGGGGCTGTGATCTGACCTATGATTACGTCAAGATCAACGGCGATTACCGCACTTGATCAAAAATCGGTTTATTATTTGATACAGAGCTTGGAAAGGTAAGAAATACCAATGGACAATCATTTTTCAAACGCGCAACGCGCACAGGTGTTAACCGAAGCGATGCCGTATATCAAGCGGTATACAGGCAAGATCGTTGTGGTCAAATATGGCGGAAACGCAATGGTGAATGAGCAACTGAAGCAGCAAGTAATGGAGGACATTGTACTGCTGTGGCTGATCGGTGTCAAGATCGTATTGGTACACGGCGGCGGTCCCGAGATCAACGAGCTGATGGATAAGCTTGGCAAAAAAGCCGAGTTTGTGGACGGCTTGCGCGTGACCGATAAGGAGACCGTGGACATTGTACAGATGGTGCTTGCGGGCAAGGTGAACAAGACCCTGGTCAACCTTCTGGAAATGAAGGGCGGCAAGGCAATGGGCATTTCGGGTATGGACGGCAGACTAATTGAGGCAAAGATCAAGAATGAGCGCCTGGGATACGTCGGAAAGATCACAAACGTCAATATTGCGCCTGTGATCGACCTTTTGGAAAAGGGGTACATTCCCGTCATCTCCACTCTGGGATGTGATAAAGAGGGCAATACCTATAATATCAACGG
>JAZOPW010000109.1:0-10492 GCA_045655785.1 Eubacteriales bacterium | reverse complement strand
CCCTTTGAATGTGCTACAATAAAGGCACAAAAACAAAGGGAGGTTTTCATTATGAAAAACAACATCACAGAAATCATATTTATTCTTGACCGTAGCGGCTCTATGTCCGGATTTGAAGCCGACACCATCGGTGGATTCAACTCCACCATTGAAAAGCAGAAGGAAAAGGATGGGAAAGTATACGTTTCCACCGTTCTGTTTGACAATGAAAGTGAGGTTGTTCATGATCGCGTAGAAATCGGAGAGATCAAACCCATGACCCGCGAGGATTATCAGGTAGGTGGATGTACCGCGCTTTTGGATGCCGTCGGAGGCGCCATTCACCACATTGGGAACATCCACAAGTATGCGCGTCCCGAGGACGTTCCCGAGCATACGATTTTTATCATCACAACCGACGGAATGGAGAACGCAAGTCACAATTACTCAAGAAGCCGTGTGCGTGAGATGATCAAGCGTCAGCAGGAGAGATATGGCTGGGAATTTATCTTCCTTGCAGCCAATATCGATGCCGAGGAAACGGCAGAGGATATCGGTATCCGTCGAGAGAGAGCTGTTAACTACACGCAAGATGAAGATGGCGTAAAGGCAACGTATGCGGTCATGTGCGAGGCAATAACCTCTGTTCGTAAATGTAAAAATCTTGACGCCGGCGAATGGCGAGAAAGTCTTGATAAGGATAATAAGAGGAGAAAGCAATGATGGAAAAGAAAAAGCAGATCAAGTGGGAAAGCTACGAGAGTATGTTGGAGAGAAAAGAGAAAAATGCAAAAAGACGGCAAACGAGAGAACTCCGTAGAAAGCTGCATGATCCCGCTACTCCGGAGGAGGAGAAGGATCGTCTTGTGGAGGAACTGTATCGGGATATCAAAATTCTTTATGTTGAGCCCGAGGATTATTTTCCAAAGAAATTCCGCAAAAATTATAAGCTCGGAGAATACGCAGAAACCGAAAAAGAAACCAAGAAAGAAGAAAAGTATGTGAAATGTTGTGGTGGAATAAAAATGTCGCCAATACAACCACCAATCTTCGACGAAGATAAAAAGGAGGACAAATAATGCTCGGAGCAATTTATGGAGATATCGTTGGCTCGGTTTTTGAGTTCAACAACATAAAAACAAAGGATTTTGAACTGTTCAGCAATAGAAGCCAGGTTACCGACGATAGTGTGATGACGCTTGCCGTGGCTAATGCGCTCGTTAAGTTTGATGACGTAATGAAAATAGACGATATATTTACGTCGGATAAGCCGAACAAGTGGGAGGATCCTAAAGCACCATGGAGAGAAGATTTGAATTTGTTCAAAACGCTTCTCATATCCGAGATGCACAAGCTTGGGGATAAATATCCATATGCAGGATACGGAGGGCATTTCCGCTTTTGGCTCAGAGAAAAGCAGACAGAACCCTACGGAAGCTATGGAAACGGTTCGGCGATGAGAGTATCTCCTGTGGCGTGGTATGCGAATTCCTTGGAAGAGGCTGTCGACTTTGCCCAAGCATCTGCCGAGGTGACACACAATCATCCTGAGGGAATCAAGGGCGCGGTCGTAACTGCTGGTGCGACTTATCTTGCGCGAACAGGCGCGTCGATGGAGGAGATCAAGGCGTTTGTCGCAAAGTATTATAAAATCAACTTCACGCTCGACGAGATCCGCCCGACGTATCAATTCAACGAGACTTGTCAAGGAACAGTACCTCAGGCAATGCAGGCGTTCTTTGAATCCACATCCTTCGAGGATGCTATCCGCAACGCTATATCTATCGGTGGCGACAGCGACACCCTCGCCGCGATCACAGGCGCCATCGCCGAAGCCTATTACGGAATGTCCGGGAGGGAAGTGCAAAATGTTGCCGAAAGACTCGATCCAACACTTTTGAAGATACTAAATGATTTTAGAAATAGGTTTATAAAATAAAAACAAATGCCAATCGAAGAGAAACTTCGATTGGCACAGACTGGAGAATAAAAGCGTTCACGCCTCGGCTTTTGCCGAAGCATGGACGCTTTTAGTCTACAGTCTGTAAGGACTATAATTCTATCAAAATTATAGTCCTTATTTGGCAAAAGGCTCAAAAAAGAAGAGAAAGCACGATGGTCATTGCGATGGTGACTGTGCGAACTGTCCGCCACACTATGGTTATCGTTATGGCCGTTGGTATTATGGCCATGGTCATAATCACGGCTGCGTTTTCGGTGGCAACAAGGGCGGCGGTGGACCAATGCTGGACATGGACCCTTATTATATTACCGCATTGATCAATTTGCTTGGCGAGGTCAAACGGGTATACGGAACCTGCCGTACCACCTTTGATCAGCGCCTGATTACCGCAAAGCCGCATGAAAATGAGATCATTCAGGTCAATGTTCCCACACACTATGAGTGCTTGTTAACTTTTTCCTCGGGCGCAACAATTTCCTTCCTTACCACCTTTGATTTGTACGACGCAAAGCAGGCAAACATTCAGCTTTACGGAACAAAGGGAAATCTTTATGTTCCCGATCCCAACTACTTTGGCGGCAAGAAGGGAATGCGCTTCTTGGATGGGGCAACCAATGAGGAACGAGAGCTCCCCTTGGAGTTTGATTACAGCGAGAATTCCCGTTGCCTGGGGCTTGCCGATCTTGCTGCGGCAATCGAGCAGGGTAGATCGCCTCGCACATCTTATCTGCAAACCTATCATGTGCTTGAGGTCATGACAGGTGTGATGAAGAGCGCCGAGACGGGAATGCCCTATGAGATGACGACGCACTTTGAGCGTCAGGCTCCGATGGACCCCACACTTCCTCATGGTGTGCTGTAAGCAGATGCTTCAAAAAGAGTAATTTGATAGAAGCGAGAGAAGTGCTTACCCAATGGTGGCACTTCTCTTTTGTTTGGCGCAGTTTTTTGTGACATATAATATGTATTTTTTCTCATAAGTATTGACTTTTTGAAACCATTGTGCTATAATGTCATGTATTCTGCATGATTTTCGATTATATATCAGGTGGATTTTTGCTGTTTTTTGCGGATTTTCGACTGACAAAGGGAACAGAAATGAGGGTTCTCCGCGAGAGCGGAGATTATTTTAAACGTTTTTTGTAGTTTTTGCTACAATCATCTACGCCGGACAACGAATTTTTGAGATCTATGATCTTATAAAAAGGAGCCTGAAAATGAAATACGAGCAAGAGGTTCGGGATGTTCTAATAAATAATACCATTAAGCTGATTGCACAGGGGGGCTTTGAAAAGGCAACCACCAAGGCAATCACGCATGGCGGAGAGCAGCTGTCCGGTATCAAAATGAACGAGGTGTACATTTACCGTTTGTTTGGTCGCAAGGAAAGCTTATATTCGGTTGCCTTCTCCTCCCTTGATCAGGAAATCATAGTTGCCCTGCGCAAATGCTTCCGATCGCATCAAGGCTTTGAGGACGCCACAAGAGAAAGACTTCACAGGATCTTTTGCGATGCTTGGCATTTTATACTTGGAAACGAGGATCACTGCCGATGCTATATTCGCTATTACTATTCGGTTTACTTCCACGGAGAAACGTTAAAAGCACACAACCGGCTCTTTAATGAGATTATTCTGGGGATTTCTCCTCTGTTTAAGGATGAGGCAGATGTAAAATCCATTATGCACAGCGTGTTCACGACTCTTTTGGACTTTGCGGTGCGCATATATAACGGCGATTTGGAAAACACAAAAGTCAATGAGGATCACATCTTCAACGTAGTATACTGTATGATGGTAACCTATTTCAAAGACGAAATGGTAAGCGAACCTCACGAATCACAATTTATATGAAAGGGAGCATTTATGACAACCAAAAATTCAGACAAAACATATCGAGCGCTGACAATCATTGGAACGGTATTGTGTATCATACTGGTGCCAATATTGATTATTAACTGTACGTTGATCGTCAAGAGCCTTGTCAATAAGGATGAGGTTCCAAGCATTGGCGGAACAATGCCCTTGATTGTTTTAACCGACTCCATGTATCCCGATATCAAGAGTGGGGACATCATCATCTGTAAAAGGATCAACCCTGAGGATATCAAGGTGGACGATGTCATTTCCTTTTACGATCCCGCAGGGAATGGAACCGCGGTTGTAACGCATAAGGTAGTAGAGGTTATCAACAACAACGGACAGCTTTCCTTCCGCACCAAGGGTATCAACAACAACACCGAGGACCGACTTCCCGTCAGAGCCGATAAGGTGATTGCGGAGTATACGGGAATCCGCATTCCCGCAGCGGGAAATGTTGCAATCTTCATGCAAAGCTCAACGGGCTTGATCGTATGTGTCATCGTTCCCATCATTCTCTTTGTGGGATATGATTTGATTCGTCGCAAAAAGTACGAAAAGGGCAATAGCGACGATGTAGAGGCACTCAAGGCGGAGCTTGAGGCACTGCGCGCGATGCAGAACGCAGAGAGTAAGGCGCAGGGAGATGAGCAATCCGACAGCGAGAAAAAATCCGATTGAGAATGCTCTTATGACCTATTATTGTTATTCTTCCCTCGGAAGCCACGTCCGGGGATTGAATATAAATTGCCGCGGTAAGTAGCCGCAAAGGACTTTTGTTCTTCAAAGGTTCGTCAAAACTCCGGCATTGCCGGGCAAATATCTTTCCCCGAAAAAATAAGGGAAGAATTAAAAACACTCATTGAAAGGAGTATTAAGACAATGAGAAAAAACAAAATGATGAGAATCGCTTCCGTTCTCTTGGTTGCCGTTCTCCTCTCCACAAGTGTAATCAGCGGAACCTTCGCTAAGTACACCACCTCCTCCACAGGCTCCGATACGGCTCGCGTAGCTTACTGGGGTTGGGATGCACCCGCTACCATTGACATCGCCATGTTCGACCGTGCATATGAAAACAACGCAGTGCTTTCCAGCGGCGAGGTTGACGGCTTTGCGAATGTAATCGCTCCCGGTACATCCAAAACAACCACCTTTGCATTTAGTTACACAAAATACCAGACCAATAAGATCAGCGCTCCCGAGGTTGCTTACCAGTTTACCGTAGCGCCC
Organism: Eubacteriales bacterium; assembly: GCA_045655785.1. GTDB lineage: Bacteria > Bacillota > Clostridia > Oscillospirales > CAG-272 > UMGS1865. Next base: position 5,461 of record JAZOPW010000109.1, on the reverse strand, counting down.
TCTATTACTGGTGACACTACTATTTTGGATGCTAACCAAAGCTTCAAGTGGACTCTTCAGAAGCCCGGCGAGGATACAGCTACCGAATATCAGACAGTTGCAGACCTTATTGCTGAATTGAAGGAGCTGTCCGGCGATGCTACCGGCACAAAGACCTATGCAGCAGGTCAGTTGCCCGATGCGTTCACCGCTCTAGATCAAACATATACCGTTGGTTGGGTGTGGGATTTCGAGGGTCAAGAAACTGCTGACACCGCAATGGGTAATGCTCAGGATCTCGCTAACGTTACCTTCTCCATCACCATCACTGCAACCCAGGTTGAAACCGCTCCTGCAACAACAGTAGCTCCTACTCCCGATCCCGATCCTGCAGAATAAGCTAAAAACATACCTATCCCAAATGACCACCTGCCCCTTCGTGGCAGGGGCGGTGGTCGGGGAACTGCTTACACTTTGATTCGCTTCAATTCCGCATATTTTCAAATACAAGGAGAAAAGCGCACAAGGTATTTCACTTTTTGTGTTTTTCCGCTTGTATTTGAGCGTTTGATTCCTCTGAAAGGAGTTCTCATGAAAAAAACTGATTCAAATCAACAAAATCAAAACCCAAATAAAAAGAAAATCTGGCTGTGGGCGACAGTCGGCGCGATTTTGGCTGGTAGTGTTGCCAATGTGCTGGTACACGATAACCGCCGTGCAAAGCATCGCTGGCAAAGATTTCTTTCCACGCGCAAATGGTTTGTTTGCACGGTCATTCTTCTGATTGTCTGTGTCATGTTCACCACCTTTTTGCTGATTGGACAGCTTGACCGCTTCCTGTACCGCAAAAAGACCGATGTGGAAATCGATCTGCTTGCAACACCGAGCATCGAAATGAATGACGAAAGCGGCAACAAGGCATTCTCCTCTGTGACTGCCGATTCGATGTTTCAGGCAACCTACGCAGGTACGGACGGAAAAACTCCTGTGGTGATTTCGTCGGACGGTAAGTCGGTGATTGCTCCCGGAACAAGCGGAGAATATGTCTTTGAGCTGGAAAACACGGGTGATGTGCCGCTTGTGTATTCGGTCACCTTGGATGGCTTTTTCTCGGTAGAAAATTCGGATTCCATTCTTCCCATCTGCGTTCGTATGAAGGGGCAGGAGGGCGATTACCTCATTGGCTCGGATACCTCGTGGGAGCCTCTTGCAAAGCTGAACAATATTTCCGATGCAGGCACTTTGAAAGAAAGAGCGTCCCGTTACTACACCATTGAGTGGATGTGGAGCTTTGACGGATCGAACAACACACTGGATACCATGCTTGGCAATGGTACCTTGGATGAGGGAAAGCACGGAACGCTTGAGCATGACGAAAATCTGGACTTTACTCTGCAAATCGAGACGCTTGCGATGATGCCCGTTGAGGACCGCACACCGATGACTCTCTTCTTTGACCGTGCGTTCCCGATTCTCTTGGCGGTATCTCTCGTTCTCTTGATTGGTACATTGGTGGCAGTATTCAAATACCGTCGCACTGACGAGGATTCAAAAATTTAAGCAGAAAGAATGAAACCGATGAAGAAACAGGGAAAGAAGATTTTTTCCTATCTGCGTCTGCCCCTGCTTTGCATTGTAGCGGCGGTGCTTGGTATCAACATCTATACATGGAATGCCACGCGCCTGACAGGCAACATTGTTCCCATGCCCTTCGGTGTGGGCGCGGCAGTGGTGCTGTCGGGGAGCATGGAGCCGGAGCTTTCGGTAGGCGACCTGCTGTTTGTTGCCGAGCGTGACACATACGAGGTTGAGGACGTGGTGGTTTATCAGGATGGCGGAATGGCTGTCACACACCGCATTATAGCCATAAACGAAAATGAGGTTATTACCAAAGGGGACGCCAACAACACCGAGGACGATCCAATTACGCTTTCGCACATCAAGGGCGAGGTTGTGTTTGCCGTCCCGCTGGTTGGATATATTGTGAATCTTCTCAAATCTCCAATTGGAATGCTACTCATCCTCGCTGCGGCGGTGTTCCTGCTGGAATCCTCCTTTCATGGGGAAAAGCAGAGGGATGAAAAGGCTCTGGATGAAATCAGGGCAGAAATTGAAAGATTAAAGCAAGAACAAAACAACAAGTAAAAGGACGAAAGGAGGTCTTTTTATGAAGCAACAGAATAGAAAAAGACCTCTCGTCTTTTACGTGGGTCTTGCATTGATGTGTGTCGTGCTGTTCTCCTTCCACTTGATGGGCGGGCTGTTTGCACGGTATACAACGCAGGCAAGTGGATCGGACGGCGCACGCGTGGCAAGATTTGCATTCTCGGATAATCTGGATGCGCAATCGCAAACCATTCCGATGTCCATCGGCCCGGGTGAATCGATGACTACGCAAATTTCCATCCAAAATGACGGCGAGGTTGCAATCAGATACGTTGTAAAGATTGAAAACCTGACGCATAATCTTCCCATCGAGGATCAGATCATCACTTCGGATGTACTCGCTGTGAATGCCAATGGCTCCTTTGAATGGACCGTCGCTTGGGATAAGGAAATGAACTCTGTTGAACAGATGGGAAAGATGGATATTATTCGTCTCGTCGTTACTGTTGAGCAAGTGGCTTAATCGACACGGAAAGGGTTTATATGAGAAAAAAACTGATATCAAAACGATTCCTTGCAGGTGTTGGTGTTCTTCTGCTTGCTGTCGGTATGATTGCGGCAGGCGGTGCCTTTGCAAAATATTTGAGCACTGTAAAAAAAGAGTTGACTCCTGTTACAGCAAAAACATTTTATTTTGAAAGCAATTATCTCACCGAGGATAATCACCTTTATAAGCTCAATGCAGGTACGGAGAACGTTTCCTTTGAGCTTTATAATTATGAAAACGCGCTGCGTGTTTCCAAGATGGAATGTACCTATAAGATTACGGTGAATTCCACCGATACCACCTTCACCATCAACGGTGAGCAGGTGGTGGAAAAGACGGTTGAAATCAAAAAGGCAGCGGGCGCAACCGAGGTCCCAAAAACCGATACCGAGGTGGTGCTTGGCAATCTCAAGGACGGATTTGAGTATGAGGTCACCGTTAAAGCTGACGGCGGATATGTCAAGACACTGTCCGCTACCTTTGCGGTTGCATCCGCAAAGAACGGTTTCTTCATGAATGTGGAGAATGCCGATCCCAGCTACGTGATTCTGACTGTTTGGACGGAGAACGTAAGCGGTGATGTGGCGGTTACCGTTCCCGCCGGCTTGATTCCTGACACCACCGATGCAGTTCTGGCAGGCATTGACAACTATGACAATGACACGTACGATCAGTTTGAGTTTACTGATTCTACAAGCTTTTCTTCTGTGTATTCCTCGCATTCCTACCGTTTTTTCAAGACAAGCGGATATGACGAAAATGCATCGTTTACCGTAAAAATGGGAGAAACGGATGCGGTTGAAAGCAAAATTCCCTGATTCAAAAAGGAGCAATGATGAAAAATTCACGTTCTGTTATGAGAGTGATTCTCATAATGCTTGCGATGATATGTTGTGTCGCATGTTTTATCATATATACAGTAGGTGAAGAAAACGTAATCACTGTCACCTTTGACCTTCATTATGGCAACGTTTCCATTACGGATGCGGGATATGTTGGTGTCAACTCCAACGGTGAGGTGATCAGCGGTACCGAAGAGGAAGGCTACACCTACAAATACTTGATTACGCAGACCAATCCCGAAACCGTGACCAACTATGTGGTTTCCATTTGCAATTATGATGCAAACGGTGTCGCAACGGGTGTAGAGGGGGATTATGAGGTCCACTTCAACAACGTCAACATTGACGCACCCAAGACTGCAGGCGCGGCGGCAGGTGTCGTAACAACAGAAAATGTCAAAAAAGTAAAAAATCACGCCCCTGCGGTGTACGTCTACAATAATTTGGGCTCCACCGTATATCTCGTCATGGATGATAACACAGAAAACAACATGACGGCGTATGCACAGATTTTCCCGACCGGAAGCACGTGGGGAGGAAGTGACAAGCAGTTAAATAACTCAAGTCTCCTTGGTGAGTCTAATCGCTTTGGTCATGCTGCTATTGAAAAAGAGGTGGACTCGATAGTCAAGGTTATTACTCCCACTACAAAAGAAGGAGCATATCCGGAAAATTCGAATCCTGCAGCGCAGGGAACACTGGTTGTTACCTGTGAAGAAGGCTTGAGAAATTATCAAAAGCACAGTGACTATACTAAAAAAGGTCACACCTGTAAAGCGACCGATTCATGCGGTGTTTTAAATGCAACCGCGGTGGGGCAAGCAGGATTTAAAAATTCAAAGAGCTCGAATACCAGAACAGCAGCAGCTGCTGCTATCGGCTCTAAAGCCGAAGTAAGTAACGGAGGTGATGACGAGTCAAGTTCACTTACAAAAGACACTAAAACAAGAGGTACATTGCATAATCTGATTATTGCAGGCGGAAAGATTACAGCAACGGGGGCAACAGGAAATTGGAACAATAATTCCAGTGTCGGTGGTCGCGTATTTCTCGGTGGCAGTCCCGGTATCGGTGTTGGTGCGGGAATGCAACAGTATTCTATTGGATATGCGATGAACAATCTGCGTATCACGGGTGGATTGATCAATTCCATCGCCGGTGACGGCAGTGCTGCCAACATTGGTGGTGGTTACCACGCAGGATATGTATGGATTTACATTTATGGTGGCAATATCACCGCAACCGCGAAACGAACGGATATCCCTACCTCCCTCAAGGAAATCCCCACAAAAAGTTTAAATCATATTAAAGATAATGTGCTGGATATGAAGCGTGGTCCCGGCATTGGTGGTGGCGCGGGTGGAGCGACCTCAAATGCTACCGCAGGTGCATATATCGAGATTCACCGTGGAACCATTGGCGCATATTCCGAATACGGCGCTGCAATTGGTTCGGGTGGTGGAGGAACATCAGGTGACGCGCACTCCGCCACCATTAAAATTTTCGGCGGTACGGTTACAGCAACAACGAACTTAGGAAACGGCAACGGCGCGGGCGCTGCCATCGGCGCGGGCGGTTCCTTAGGAAATGGTAACGGTGGAGCGGCTACTGTAACCATTAGCGGCGGAACCGTTATCGCATCCTCTCAGGGCGGCGCAGACATTGGTGGCGGTGGAACCAACAGTACTGAAGAAGGTGGTACTGGTGGTAAAGCGACAGTCACCATTAGCGGTGAAGCGAAGATTACTGCATTGACGGGTGGCATCGGTGGTGGCAAAGCCAACAAAGGTACAGGCGGCGAGGCAACGGTGAATATCACAGGCGGTACCATCAATGCATCTTCTATTGGTGGCGGTAGCAGTCGCGGCTCAAAGAATGGCGGCGGTGCAAAAGTAATCGTAGGCTATGAAAATGGCGATGAATGTAAGGCGATCATTACGCTGACAGGCATTATTGGCGGCGGTAGCTGTAATGGCACCGGGGCAGG
>JAZOPW010000108.1:0-4453 GCA_045655785.1 Eubacteriales bacterium | reverse complement strand
TGGCTACGATCCGACTTCTTTACCCAGGGACAGTACACCCGTGCGCTGGAGGAAAGCACCAATGCCGAGATCATCTCCAAGGTGCTGTATCCCTCGGATAACCATACCGAGGGCAAGCTGTTGCGCCTTTCTCAGCAGTATTTTCTCGTGTCGGCGTCGATGCAAAGCATCATCCGTGACCACATGGCGGTCTATGGAACGCTGGAAAACCTGCCCGATAAGGTCGCCATTCACATCAACGATACGCATCCCGCGCTCTGCATTCCCGAGCTGATGCGAATTCTGATCGACGACTATTTCTTCTCCTGGGATCACGCGTGGGATATCGTCACACGCACGGTCTCTTATACCAATCACACGGTCATGCCCGAGGCACTGGAGACCTGGAACGAGGATCTCTTCCGCCTCAAGCTCCCGCGCATCTACTCGATCGTGAAGGAGATCAACGAACGCTTCTGCCGCGAGGCGTGGAACGCATTCCCCGGCAATTGGGGCATCATTTCCAAGCTCAGCGTCATTGGCTACGGACAGGTGCGCATGGCGAATCTGTCTGTCATCGGCTCGCAGTCGGTCAACGGCGTGTCCAAGCTCCACTCCAAGATCCTCAAGGATTCGACCTTCAAGGATTTCTACCGTATGTATCCCCAAAAGTTCGATAACGTCACCAACGGCATCGCGCATCGCCGCTGGCTCTGCTATTCCAACCCGAAATTGGCGTCGCTGATCGACGAATGCATCGGCACGGGATACCGTCACAACCCCGAGGAGCTGGGACAGCTTGCGAAATTTGCCGACGACACGGCAGTGCTTGACCGTCTGCGCGGCATCAAGCATGAAAACAAGATCCGTTTTTCGAACCTGGTATATGAAAAAACGGGCAAACGCATTGACACGCACTCGGTGTTCGACGTCCAGATCAAGCGTCTGCACGAATACAAGCGTCAGCTGCTCAACGCGCTGAACATCATCGGGCTGTATCTCGACCTGAAGGAGAACCCCGACCTCGACATTCAACCGCAGACCTTTATTTTCGGAGCCAAGGCGGCACCCGGATACGACATGGCAAAGAGGATCATCCGTCTGCTTTGCATGATCGGTAAGGACATCGAGCAAAACCCGCGCATCCGCGAAAAGCTGAACGTGGTGTTCTTGGAGAACTACTGTGTCAGCATGGCGGAGGCGTTGATCCCCTCTGCCGAGATCAGCGAGCAGATCTCGCTTGCGGGTAAGGAAGCGAGCGGAACGGGCTGCATGAAGCTGATGATCAACGGTGCGCTGACCATCGGCACGCTCGACGGAGCGAACGTCGAGATGCAGGCGGCAACGGGCAAGGAGAATATGTTTATCTTCGGTCTGACCGCAGACGAGGTGGAAAAGCTTTGGCTGGCGGGCTATCGCTCGGCAAGCTACTACACGGCAAACGAAAGACTTGCGCGGATCGTCAATTATCTTTCCTACGGCTTTGCGGGCGAGTCCTTTGCCGACATTGCGTCCTACCTGCTCAACGGACACGGCATAGCAGACCCGTATATGTGCATGGCGGATTTTGAATCCTACCGCACCACACACGAGGCGATGATCCAGACATATCAGGACAAGGAAAAATGGAACCGTATGTCGCTGTATAACATTGCCGCCGCAGGACATTTTGCCGCTGACCGCTCGATCGAGGAGTACGCAAGCCGCATCTGGAGGCTGACGAAAGTAAAATAAAAATACTCTGCAAGGGGAACAAAATTTTATGAGATGACGGACTTAATTGGACCGTCAAGATGATGGAATTGATTGGGCTTTCTTCCCGATGAGAGGTGTGCGTTCCCTTTTTTGCAGATTTGTATTACCATACTAACTGCGATTAAATATCACTTTTTGCGAATATACTTTTCGTAAAAGTTCTTGGAGGTGTCGGAACCTTCTTTCAAGAAGGTTCCGACAATAAAAACTACTTATGCTACTGAAACAACACTCCGCGCTTGAGGCGGGGCAACAGATCAAAATCGAAAAGGAATGCAACGGTGAGGACGTCTCGTCCTTGGGCGCGTTTGAGCGGGGAAGCGTCATTACGCTCCGCGCACGCCTGCCGCGCAGACTCGGGATCTCAACCGTGGTTCTGCGCCTTGCCCCCGACGGTGGCGAGCAGACCGACACGCCCTTCACCTTTGCAGGTTGCGAGAACGGCAACGATTTCTATACCCTCGTGCTGGATACGTCGCAGCTTTGCGGCGAGGAGGCCGACGGGCTTTTTTACTATGAATATCTCTTTCTGCGCGGCTTTGATACGCTCTTTTCGGACAGCGTCAACAACGTCGATTTTACCCTGACCGACCGTTCCGCCAACCGCTTTCGGCTATTGGTTTATGCCACGGGATTTGAGACTCCGGCCTGGTTTCACGGTGGTACGATGTACCATATCTTTGCCGACCGCTTTTTCCGAGGCGAGGGCGAGGTCACACTTCCAAAGGGCGCGAAGCTGAACGAGGATTGGGAAAACGGGATTCCGCAATTTGCCAAGCGCGCGGGCGATCCGCTTGCCAATGACGTCTTTTTTGGTGGCAATTTGTGGGGCGTGTGCGAAAAATTAGACTATTTGCAGAGCCTTGGCGTCACCGTCCTGTATCTTTCCCCGATCTTTCGGGCGGCATCCAATCACCGCTACGATACCGCCAACTATGAACAGATCGACCCCCTGCTCGGCGGCAGGGATGCCTTTGACACGCTGATCCGAGCGGCGCACGAAAGGGGGATGCGCGTGATTTTGGACGGCGTCTTTAACCACACGGGTGACGACAGCATCTACTTCAACCGCCGAAAAAATTACCCCGCGTTGGGGGCGTATCAGTCCAAGGACTCGCCTTATGCCGATTGGTATAGCTTCCGCAAGTTCCCGAACGATTATGAGGCGTGGTGGGGCATTGAGATCATGCCGCGCCTGAACCATGCGTCCGAGGACTGCCGCCGCTTTTTCACGGGCAAGGACGGCATCGGCGCAAAATGGCTCCGCGCAGGAGCCGACGGCTGGAGACTCGACGTTGCCGACGAGCTGTGCGACGAATTTCTCGACGAATTCTGCGCCACGGTCAAAAAGGAGACCAACGGCGAGGGGCTGATCATCGGTGAGGTATGGGAAAACGCCGCCGAAAAGATCGCCTACGGCAAACGCCGCCGTTATTTCAGAGGCGGACAGCTTGACAGCGTGATGAATTATCCCTTCCGCAATGCGGTCACAGCATTTCTCACCGAGGGCGACGCCGAGACCTTTTACAACATCCTCACCGAGATCTATGCATCCTATCCCGTCAGCGTTTCCAACAGCCTGATGAACCTGCTCGGCACACACGACACCGAGCGAATTCTGACGGTTTTAGGCGACCCTACCTTAGGTGAGGATCTCGAAAACGCCGCGCTTTCCACGCGTCGGCTGTCGCCAAAAGCCTACGAAAACGCACGCGCGCTTCTCAAAATCGCGGCGGTTCTGCAATTCACCGTCTACGGCGTACCGTCGGTCTATTACGGCGACGAGGCGGGCGTCGAGGGCTATCACGACCCCTTCTGCCGTATGCCATACCCTTGGGGACGCGAGGACAAGACGCTTCTTTCGCACTACCGTATGCTGGGAAGACTGCGCAAAAAGCATCCCTGCTTGAAAAACGGTTCTTTTCGCTTTCTGGAGCATCAGCCGCACGCCTTTGTCTACGAGCGGTATGACAGGCAGACGGGCGACCGCGTCATCGTTGCCGCAAACATGGGGGACGAGGTCTTTTGCTTCCAAAAGCACGAGATTCCACCCAAGCACTATCTGATTTTGGAGGATTGACGGATAAAAAATCTGCTCCTGTGAGAAGACAGAAGTGGGAGAGTCGGATCATCAGAAATAAAGCAAAAATAGGGCTGAGTCAGTTGCTTTCTTGCATGCTACTGACTCAGCCCGAATTATTATCATGCTTCGATTTCTTCATCCGCGAGGTTGATGATCTTGACCCCATTTTCTTTTGCATATTGAAGCACCGTGTATGCTTCATCGGACGCCTTCTCCGCGTATGTAATCAAAAGATCGACGTTTTCGATCATCCAACGGTGCTTTTTCGCCTGTGCGTCCTTGAAGTGCGCGAGTGTACAGATCGGCGTGATGACCTCGTCATAGTATTCTTTATGGAAATCGGTAACCGCCTTTGCATAAGGCAAAACCACCGCCATCGTGTTGTTGCGACAGCCAAGCGACGCTTGCATATTTTTGATGATCGACGCCGACGTAACGTCAAATTCTGTGTACCGACCGAGGTAAAACCCTACGAATTTCTCATTTTAAATCAAGCTCTGCACGATTTTTTCAAGCTTACGCGTCCAAATTTCATCATATTCAACTTCCTCGTCGGCAATGAGTGCAACCCGATAAATGTTCATTTCTTTCCCTCCATAAAACAAAAAAGTGCGCACAACCGAAGTTATACGCACC
>JAZOPW010000107.1:0-7614 GCA_045655785.1 Eubacteriales bacterium | reverse complement strand
CGTTCTGCTGTTGCGCTGATGCAGAAGCCGGCCTTTGAGGTCGAGCCGGTTTTGAGTCCCGTGCATCCCGGGTAAAAGCGCACCAATCGATTGGTATTGGTCAGACCGAATTCTCCGTTGCGGATCGTATCCATCCAGATTGAGCTGTAATTCAGAATCATTTCATGACGTATCAGCTCCCGCGACATCAACGCAATGTCGTGTGCGCTTGTCAAATGTCGCTCGGCGGTATCGTCAAGACCTGTCACATTCTCAAAAATCGTTTCGGTCATGCCAAGCTCTGCCGCGCGTGTATTCATTTTTGCGACAAAGGAATCCACGCTACCCGAAATATGCTCGGCAAGTGCCACCGCGGCATCATTTGCCGAAGCGATCACCACACTTTTCAAAAGATCCTCTAGCGACATTTGCTCGCCTTCCTTCAGATAGACCTGCGATCCCCCCATAGAGGCGGCGTTTGCCGAGACCGTTACCCGATCCTCCGGGCGAACCATCCCCGCATCAATCGCTTCCATCACAAGCAACAGGGTCATGATCTTGGTAACCGACGCCGGTGGCAATGCTTCATCCATATTTTGTGAATAAATGATCGCCCCCGTTTCCGCCTCCATTAGAACAGCACTTTTACAGGGTAAGGACAGCGACCCATCCTCGACTCCGAGATCCGAAACGGCGGCTTGTGTGAGATCATCATGGATCAGTCCTGTACCGTTAGCATTTCCCTCTGCCGCCGCACTCCATACACCAAATGGGAAAAGTGCCAGCACCAACAGCAACGTAAAAATTCGAAGCTTCCTTTTTTTCATAGCAAATCACCTCGTCACAATTTATGAGACGTGATAATGGGTTTATACCAAACGTCACTCGGATTTTTCAAAATATTTTAATCAACCATTGACATTTCTCCACAACAGAGGTATAATATATTAACCTTATACGAAAGGATTGGTTAAAAAATGATCTTATCATCTTCTATCGCAAAGCTGACATCCGCCTTCGGCGTCGAAACCGCAATCGAAATGATGTCCAAGGCAGGCTTCGACGGCATGGATTTTATGTTTGGCCATAAGTATTGCAACCCCGATACCGACAGCGACGAATTCAAAACACATTTCTTGAAAATGCGCGCATTGGCAGAGGACAAGGGAATTCCCTTCGTACAGGCACACGCTTACGGTCCGTCCAGCCACGCCGATCCCGAACGAAACCAAATGCTGCGCGACTGCATCATTCGCTCGATCCGTAATGCCTCCTATCTCGGCATTCCGAAGGTCGTGGTGCATCCCGTACAGCATCTGAAATACTTCGAAATCGGTGTCCCCGAGCAGCTCTTTGAAATGAACGTGGAATTCTACAACAGCCTCAAGCCCTACTGTGAGGAATACAATATTCAGGTTGCGGTTGAAAATATGTGGCAGTACAGAGGTCGTAAGATCGTTCATTCCACCTGCTCGCGCCCCGAGGAGTTCAATCGTTATTTAGATGCGCTGGACAGCAGATGGTTCATCGGATGCCTTGACATCGGACATGCCTTCCTTGTCTGTGAGGATATTGATACCTTTATCGAAAAGATGGGGGCTGACCGCTTGAAGTGCCTGCATCTGCATGACGTAGACGGTATCATCGACAACCACACCCTTCCCTATTACGGTGCGATTGAATGGAATCGCGTCATGAAGGCACTTGCAAAGATCGGTTATCGGGGCGAATTGAACTATGAGGCAGGCGGATTTCTGGCATCTCTCCCAACCGACCTTTACCAAACGGGAATTCAGTACATGGCGGATATAGGCAGATATTTGATTAAGAAATTTGACGAATATTCGGCTGAATTCGCACAAAACAAATAAATTGATAATCATAAGCCGCAGTTGCAAACACAACTGCGGCTTATGATTGTATTGGGACCCGATCAGTTCTTTACAGAGAACTGATACACGGTGGTATAGTCGTATTTTTCACCGGGACAAAGAACGGTGTTGTCAAAATTGGGATGGTTGATTGCGTCGGGCATCTTCTGGGTCTCCAGGCAGAAGAGCGATTGCGTATTCTGCGGATATCCGCCCTTAAGCGGAAATTCGGGACTGTTGAGGAAGTTGGCACTGTAGAACTGCACTGCGGGCTGATTGGTATAAACCTGCATCATACGCCCGCTGTTCGGCTCATAAACCTCAATGCGCAAAACAGGATCCTTTGTCTCCCCTCCCGTAAAGCAGAAGCAGTGGTCAAAGCCGCCTGCAATACGGATGTCCTCGTTGTTCATATCAAAATCCTTACCGATCGTCTTGGGCTCACGGAAGTCAAACGGTGTGCCGTCAACCGCACGGATCTCACCCGTGGGGATCAAAAGATCATCGGTGGGAATATAGCGGTCGGCATCCATTTGCATCACGTGATCCAAAACCTTTCCCGATGCGTAACCGCCAAGGTTGAAATATGCATGGTTGGTCAGGTTGAGAATGGTCTTCTTGTCGGTCTCTGCCTCATAATGAATCGACAACGCGTTAGAAGCCAGAAGTGCATAGGTAACGGTAACGGTCAGCGTTCCGGGATAGCCCTCTTCACCGTCGGGAGAAACCATGGTCAAGATCAGCTTGGGCTCGTCGCCGTCCACTGGCTTTGCACTCCAAACCTTGTGGGAATATCCAACCTTACCGCCGTGCAGGCTGTTGACGCCATTGTTGTTGGGATATGCATGATATTCCACACCGTCGATGGTGTACTTGGCGCCGCTGATACGGTTACCGACACGTCCGATCAAAGCACCGATGTAGCCGTCTGCAAGTGCATAGTCACGCAGAGAATCAAAGCCGCCCACGACGTCGGACATTCTGCCCCAACGGTCGGGAACGCTGATCTCCATGATCGCACCGCCAAATTCGCAAATGCGAACCGTCATACCGTTCTTGTTCTTCATGGTATAGCTGTAAACTTCCTGTCCGCCCTCAAGCGATCCAAAATAATGCTTTGTAATCATGTTTTTACACTCCCTCATATCCATTCGGATTCTTTTTCATCCAATTTGCAAGATCTCGACACATATCGTCGATGTCATTTTCGGCTCTCCACCCAAGCACCTCATATGCCTTGGCGGGATCCGCATAACAGGTCGCGATGTCTCCCGGGCGACGGTCTACGATCTTATAGTTGACCTTAAGACCGGTTGCCTTTTCGTATGCACGTACGATCTCCAGCACGGAATATCCTGTTCCGGTACCGATGTTGAAATACTCTACGCCATTGACGGTCTCAGCGCGTTCCAATGCCTTTAGATGTGCCTTTGCAAGGTCCACAACGTGGATGTAATCGCGAACGCCTGTGCCGTCCTTGGTGTCATAGTCGTTTCCGTAAACCGACAGGCAAGGAAGCTGACCTGCGGCAACCTTTGCCACATAGGGCAACAGGTTATTGGGAATTCCTCTGGGATTTTCACCGATCAAGCCGCTCTTATGTGCGCCGATCGGGTTGAAATAGCGAAGAACCGAAACACTCCACGCGTTATCTGCTACCCAAACGTCCTTCAAAATGCGCTCGATCATCAGCTTGGTCTCACCGTACGGGTTGGTGGTGGAAAGCGGAAAATCCTCACGGATCGGAACGGTCTTGGGCATACCGTAAACGGTTGCGGATGAGCTGAACACGATGCGCTTGGCATCATATTTTGAGAGAAGCTCAACCAAATTGAGTGTGCTGACAAGATTATTATAATAGTAGAGTCCCGGCTTTTGTACCGATTCACCAACTGCCTTCAGTCCCGCAAAGTGAATTGCGGAATCGATCTCGGGATTCTCGATAAATACCTGTTCCAAGGCGTCCTTATCGCACAGATCTACCTCATATGCGCGAAAATCCTTGCCTGTGATCTGCTTGATGCGATCAAGTGCCTTTGGACTGGAATTGCAATAGTTATCGACGATGACAACGTCGTACCCTGCATTCAAAAACTCTACTGCGGTGTGGGAACCGATAAAACCGGCTCCGCCTGTAATCAAAATTGACATGTATATCAGATCCTCTCTATTATGTTTTCAAAATCAGCCCCAAAGCTTTTCGGGATATTCACCGGAATCGATCATCGCACGGATCGAATTCTTGACGCGTACCTTATCATCGGCATAGGTAACGCCATGCCAAACCGATTGCGTAGGATAAACCCTTACACTGCAAAAGCCGTTTTGGCGTTGGGTATCCACAGCGGCAGGCAAATAATACTCTGCCTTGAGCGGATTCTCTCCAAGATTGGAAAGGAATTTTTTGAAATCCGATTCTAAATTGGTAAAGATATCGGTTGTAAAGCCCCAGCAATTCATGGAAACGATGGTATCGAACGGAAGATCGATCCAGGTCTCACCATCGTCATCAAGATATGCCGCACAGGAATCCTTTTTCATGATCTTGGTGCGTTCGGTGACGCCCTCAAGCATTCCGTTTTCATCCACCAAGCAGTGTCCGCGAGAGACGGTACCGTTTTCGGTCAGCGTATTTCCAAGGCGGAAGCCTACCATACAATGCTGCGCAACGCCATTCTCCGCAGAAGAGACGGACAAATGCTTTGCCAATTGCATAAAGGTATCTCTGCCGTAAAAATCGTCGGCATTGATCACCGCAAAGTTATCCTTTACGATGTCACGCACGCAATAAATGGCGTGTCCTGTACCCCAAGGCTTGGTTCTTTCCTCCGGCACGGAAAAGCCCGTGGGAAGATCGTCAAGCTTTTGGAAGGCGTAGGTAACGCGCACCCGCTTTTCGATCCGCTCTCCGATGCTTTCACGGAAAAGCGCGAGATTTTCTTCCTTAATAATAAAGACGACGTGATCGAATCCGGCAAGAATCGCATCGTAGATCGAGAAATCAATGATGAAATCGCCCGAATCGGTCATTGGGTCGAGCTGCTTGAGACCGCCGTACCGCGATCCCATCCCTGCTGCCAATATCACCAATGTCATGTTGAGATCATACCTCCCAAAATCCAAATATATGTTGCTACCTTATAGTATACATGAAAAAAGAGAAAAAGTAAAGGGCTTTTCCGAATTTCAAGAAAAAAATATCCGAATTCCAAGAAAAATTTTTCTTTTACTTTTCTGATAAAAAATATTGAAGCCCCTATTGACAAAAGCTTAACAATGTGCTATAATTGTCTCAAATGATACAAAAAGGAGATTTTATGCAGTTTTCTGAAAAAGATTTGCAAAAAATATCGGCAAACCCGTTATTTGCGAAAACCGAAATCGGGATCTTGCGAGAGATATTCGATTCATGCGGCTGTAAAAGCTGTCTTTTCGAAAATGGCGAGGCCTTGCGCTCCCCTCAAAGCAACGATCGGGTCGTGGGCGTGATCCTTGACGGAAAAGCAAGTGTTTCCACACCGGATGCTTCCCACTCCGCACTTCTGCGCTTTTTGAGAGTCGGAGACACCTTCGGAATCGCGAATCTATTCAGCGAGGCCCCGTACATCAGCGTCATTCGCGCGGACGGCAGCTGTCGCGTATTTCTGATTCCAGAGGCGGCAATACGCCGACTTTTAGAGGAAAATCCCGCTTTTTTGTATCGTTATCTCGGCTTTCTTTCGGGAAGGATCCGCTTCCTCAATCAAAAGATCGGATATCTGACCGCAGGGGGTGCCGAGCGAAGGCTTGCACTCTATCTGATCTCTTTGGGAACAGACACCGTGCAATTGGATGCATCGATCTCGTCACTTTCCGAGCTGCTGGACGTGGGACGCGCTTCCCTCTACCGCGCATTCGACAAATTGACAGAGGATGGATTCATCCGCAAGGAGGGACGCAGTATTACGCTCCTCGACACCAACGGTATGTTAGATGCCTACCGTTAACAACATTTTATCATTTCATAAAAAGAAAGGAAAAACGCCATGAAACTCCGCATTCTTACCCTTCTCACACTGCTTGCTCTCCTTCTGACAAGCATGACCGCCTGCTTCAATGCCCCCGTGGACGACAGCAAAGATACAGGCGACACCGAAAGCACAACCGATACCTCTGATGACAAAGCCCCCGCCACCCCTGTTGAGGTAAACGTATTCACATTGAACGGCACGACAGGCTTTGGTATGGCAAAGCTGATGAACGATGCGAAAAACAACGCCTTTACCACTGAAAAGTACAGCTTTCAGGTCAAGAGCAATGCCGCAGACGTTACCGCCGCATTGGTAAACGGTGACGCGGACATCGCCGCACTTCCCACAAATGCCGCAGCAAATCTCTATAACGTCACAAACGGGGAGATTCAGATCCTGGCTGTCAACACGCGCGGCTGTCTCTATCTTCTCACCAAGGGTGATGTGACCGTCAATTCCCTCAATGATCTGAAGGGAAAGACCGTATATACCCCTGCACAAAATCCGAGCTTTATTTTCCAAGAAATTTGCCAGAAGAACGGACTTGAGATTGGAACAGGTGCCGATAAGGTTGACATCAACTCCACCGAATTTGCAGAGCCCGCCAATCTGCGCGAGGCAATTCTGAATGACGATAAGGTTCAGATCGCGGTTCTTCCCGAACCGATGGTCACCATGGTCATGGCTTCGGCAAAGCAAAACAACATTTCGATCACCAACGCAATGGATCTGACTGCCGAGTGGGATAAGATCAATCCCCAGGGCTCTCTTGTACAAGGCTGTGTGGTTGCACGCAAGGCATTCGTGCAAGAAAATCCGCAGACTGTTGGCAACTTCCTTGCCGCTTATGAGGCATCGATCAATTATCTTACCACAAACACCGAGGAAGCCGCTCAAATGATCGAGGATAACGGCATTTTTGCAAAAGCAGCGGTTGCGAAGAACGCAATCCCGAAGTGCAATGTCTGCTATCTGGACGGTGCCGAGATGAAGACCGCAATGGAGACCTATCTCAACGTGCTCTATCTCATCGCACCCAAGTCGATCGGCAACAAGCTTCCTGCGGCTGACTTCTACTACAACGCAAAATGAAGCTCTTCAAGCGTATCTGCCGTGTGCTTCTGATTGCCGCCTTTTGGCTCGGGCTATGGACGTTTGGCGCATGGAAGGTGGGAAAGCCCCTGCTCTTCCCTTCTCCGCTCGCGGTTCTGAACCGACTGCTTGAGCTTCTTCAAACCGCCGAATTCTACCGTGTCACGGCAAATTCACTTTGGAATATTCTTTCCGGAATTCTGATCGCTGTCTTCAGCGGCTCTGTTCTGGCAGTGATCACCTCCCGTATCTCAATCTTACGGGAGGCGATTCTGCCTGTGATGACCGTGATCAAAGCCACCCCCGTGGCGTCCTTTATTATTCTGGCATTGATTTGGATCGGCTCGGCAAGGGTTCCGACCTTTATTACCGTCCTGATCGTCCTGCCCCTGATATGGACCAATCTGGATGAAGGCTTCAAAGGGATCGACTCACAGCTTGTGGAAGTGACAAGGGTCTACAAAATGCCCTTCCTTCGTCGGTTGCGCGTTTTGATCCTACCGTCCATCAAGCCATATTTCGTTTCTGCCTGCCGCGCCTCACTGGGGCTTGCATGGAAGGCGGGAATTGCTGCAGAGATCATCTGTATGCCTCGCTATACGATCGGAACCATGATCGGTGAGGGAAAGCTTTATATGATGACCACGGATATGTTTGCCTGG
>JAZOPW010000106.1:0-2436 GCA_045655785.1 Eubacteriales bacterium | reverse complement strand
GTTTCGTATATGAAGCGTTCCTCGCCGTCCTCCTTGCTGACCTCGTAAACGTGGGAGGGATTCTTGAAATTCAAACGAACAAGCTGGGGAGAATCATAATCGCGGTTGAGCACCATGAGATATTTGTGTCCGTAGGCATCCTTGTGCTCGGAGATCGAAACGCGTCTGCAAAGCTTCTCTTGATCCAAAAGCTCGCTTTCCTCCAAGGGCGTTCGAATCCCTTCCATGGAGGGGTGATCCGGGAGAAGCGAATCATCGTGGATCACGCGGAGACATTCCAAAGCCATCAAAGTGTTTCCGAGGGCGTGAATCTCGTGGTTCAGCTGCTTTTGGTCTTCAAAGTATACGCCCTTGCCGCCGGTTGTGGGATCCACGTACCCACCAAATGAGACGTAGGTTGCAAGTCCCTTTGCACCGTGGAGCACTCCGGCGTAAGCCATGGCGCGCACCATGGGAAAACGGAAAATATAGTCGATTTTATGGAAGGTCAGGCGTTGTCCCTGATAGGTGAACCAGAAGGGGATCTCATGCTTTTGTGCCGCACGGCGGACGATCTCAAGATCACTCCACATGGTGGTATTATCCAGCTGGAGTGCGGGATCGTATTCCAGTCTGCCAATGGGATAGTAATCAAAGCCCATCTGTACGGGATCGATGGTTGAAATAAAGCGCTCAATGTAAGGAGCGTACGCATTGTCCTGCCAGCGGCAGAGCTTGTGATAGTCGGGATTGGCAATGGTATAGGGAAGCATCTCGGGGCAAATGCTTTCGCATTGATCGATCATGCGGCGAACCGCCTCCATGTGCTCTTGCAGAATCGGCTCGTCCCAAAAGCAGTAGCCTTTTACCGCATTCCACTTTTTGGTTTCCTCAAAGATCTTTTCAACATCGTTGTTTTCACAAAAGATATTTTTATCTCCCATGCCGCCAAAGCGCAAAAAGTCTGTATAGATGAGCTGTCCTCCGCACTGTTCTGTGGTACGGATCACATCCAGAGCAAGATTGGATTCCATCCAGCCGGTTCCAAGCATATCAAAGCCGGCGTCAAACGCCGTTTTGACCGAGCGGCGAGCCTTGCGGTGCGTCAGCTCACTTTGAGGGCTAAGGCTTTTGCCACCCCTTGGGCAGGGGGCGGAACGCAACAAAAGGTTATCCTGCCGCCACTTACGGCGCGGATTGCCTATGGGATGTCTGGCAAATAATTTGTGTTCCATATTATGACTCCTTTACGGTATCGGTAATGTATTCAGTATAACACGTTTATTTGCCGGATGCTTGCCAAAAAATCATTTTCTTTGTGTCATTTTGGCAGAAAATACAAAGAGACACGAAGAGAAAACTATTCTGTTTTGAAATACTCTTTTGGGGAGCAACCGCATTCCTCGGTAAAGACGCGGTAAAAGGTTCGCAAGGAGGAAAAGCCGCTTTCCATGGCGCACTCGGTAACCGTGTATTTGTTTTCACGGATCAACGATAGCGCGTTCTTCAAACGCACCGTGTTGATATAACGGCTGATGCCAATATGAAAATCGGTGCGAAATCTCTCTGCTACGTATCTTGGACTATACCCCAATTCCCGTGCGATATGTTCTGTGGAGAGTTTCTCCTTGAAATGCTCATTGATGTAAAGAAAAATCTTTGTGGCAAGATCGATGTCTCCCTGTGGGGCGTTGTTCTCAAGGGGGATATAGCGCAAAACGGTTCCCAATATGACGTGAATATATCCTGTTTGCTCGATGGCATTCATATCTTTGTTTTCCAGCCTTGCAACGGCTCCTTGAACTGTTTTGATGGATTCCGCATCGCAAACGATGGGTGCGGATATATTTTTTCCGGCGATGGCCTCCATAAAATCGGAGCAAAGAAAGGGAGGGATAAACAGAACCGTACAATCAACCGTGTCCTGAGGCGCTTGAAATTGATGCGGCGCATAGCTGGGCAGCATTACAAGCTCACCTGCATTCAGAATCTGCTCCGTGTCATTGATCCACAAGCGAGTCTTGCCCCGGTTGATCAATACAATTTCGATATGAGAATGAAAATGCGGGTTGATGTTATTCAACGCTGTGTAGTGCTCTATGTGAAAGCGACGGATCTGTTCCCGTCGGATGTGAAGGAACGCTTTCATATATCCTCCCAAATGGCATAAATTAAGTGCTTTTTTGGCAAGAAATTGCAACGCAAAAGCATTATACTTATTATAGATTGGCTTGCCCGAAAAGTCAAGAGCCTTTTAGGAAAATGTCACAGCAAAGAGGAAAATCGCATGGAAGAATATTTTTTGAAAAGCAAAAATGATCAAAGCGACCGCACCGCAGAAATTGAAGAAAAGCTGAAGGTCTACGGCGTTTGCGTTTTAGGAAGCGGTGTTTTTTATGTTACGGGTGTCAAAATGCCGGATCATTCCACCCTTTGGGGACAGGGAAACGCCACGCG
>JAZOPW010000105.1:0-2159 GCA_045655785.1 Eubacteriales bacterium | reverse complement strand
CAAACGAAGAATATTATGAGCTTTACGATGTCACCGCAAAGCATCTGAAAGCGACATTTCCGCATTTAAAGATTGGCGGTTACGCAAGCTGTGGCTTTTATGCGATTGCGCCCAAAATGCAGATTGATCCGGAAACAGCTCTTCCGGGTACAATTCCTCCGAGTGATCAAGAAATCAAGTTCATGCATTTCTTTGACGGATTTTTCTCCTATATCAAAGCACATCACTCGCCCATCGACTTTTTCTCCTGGCACAGCTATGCAGATGTCAATCGGGTGGCTATCATGGACGAATGGTTATATCACAAAATGGAAGAATTGGGATATAGCGGACTTGAAACGCACTTGAATGAATGGAACCCATATGCAGTTGAATTCGGCACAGCGCATCACAGTGCGGAGGTAGCAGCTATGATGCTTGCTTTGCAACAAGGTCACACCGACATTTGCTGTATCTATGATATGCGAACGAATAATGCGCCCTACTGTCCGTTGTTTGATATACGGACGCACAGACCGATTCATGCCTACTACGCAATGGTTGCATTTAATGTGCTTTACAGGCTGGGAACACAGGTAGAAAGCTGGTGCAACTGTGACCGTTTATATGCGGTTGCAGCCTCGAACGGTCAGCAACACGCATTGATGCTTTCTAATCTTACAGGAGAGACACAGCCTCTATCCATTGAGGGTGTCGATCTAACAAACGCGCGGTTTCACGTGATTGATGAGGAGCGATTACTATCCTGGTCTCCTGCCAGCCACGAAATCAAAAACCATGATGTCTTGCTAATCGAATTTTAAAAACAAAAAAGTGACTGAATCAAACGCTTTCACAAAGCGGATGAATCAGCCACTTTTTTCTGCTGATAAGAACCGTCTCTACTTTATAGCCGCCGCAACAGAGGAAGGAACTCCTCCAATGATGAAATCTCAAAATCCGGCTTGATATCGGCACGCGGGGCGAATTTTTGAGGATTGAACCAACAGGTACGGATACCCGCATAGATGCCACCCAAAATATCAGAAGTCAGGCTATCTCCCAAAATGATCGCCATTTGGGGATCAAAATTCGGAATCTGCGCAAAGCAACGATCAAAAAATTCCTTTTGCGGCTTAACGTATCCAATCTCCTCGGAAAGAAAGATCCTCGAGAACAAAGGCGCGATTCCCGCGCTTGCAATGCGCCCGTTTTGCACCGACGTGGTGCCGTTAGAGGTGATATAAAGCTGATAGGCACCCGAAAGCTCTTGCAAAAGCTTTTCGGCTCCCGGCATGAAATAATGTCCGACACCCAGGCTGGTTTCATAGTATACACGCGCATCCTGGGGCTTGACCTTGACACCGTATTCGGCAAAAAAGAGCGCAAAACGGCAAAGCTTGACCTCATCGCGCGTCAATTCTCCGATTTCGAGCAATTTCCATTGTGCGTCATTGATTTCGCTGTAGCGCGCCACCATGGCGTCGGTGGGAGTCAGTCCGAAATGCGTCAGCGTTTTCCGCAGTGCAACCGACTCCGCCATGTGAAAATCCAGAATGGTGTCATCCAGATCCAAAAAAATATCTTTTATCATGGTTTGTCCTTTATTTCAATATGACGTTTTCTTCACCCAACAGATCGCGCAGCTGCCGCAAAACGTAGTCGCTCAATGCCACACCCTGCGGATCGGTCTCATAGCGTTTTTCATCGGCAAAGAAGAAAAATACAGGGAATGACCCCTCAAACAGCTCGACAAGGTTCAAAGCCTTAAAATACACGGCATCCCGCGCACCGGGAACACGCAAAAAGAGTCGGCGCGGCGCTCCTTGGGAGCTGTTCGCGGCTTGCCCTTGTGGAGCCGTTGCCGAGATGTTCGACGACACTGCCCCTTCGGCGCGTCCCTTTTCTGCCTTTTCCGCCGTGCGAGAGACAGTCTTCTCTTCGGTCAGCTTGTGATCCTCGGGACGGAAGCGATCGTTCTCCACCAACGACTCAATACGGTTGACCAGAATCTTCGGCGGCTCGTCCTCACGCAGGGAGATCGTACCCCCAACAAACACACCGCTGTCCTGATGGATCAGGTGTGCCGCTTCGGCATACTGACGCGCAAAGGCAATGCATTCGATCTCCGCCATGCGGTCCTCGATGGTAAAGAACGCCATACGGTCTCCGTTTTTTGT
>JAZOPW010000104.1:0-3775 GCA_045655785.1 Eubacteriales bacterium | reverse complement strand
GTGATACGCATACCCTTTTCGGTATCGAATGTAGTCATCACACAGGAGCGATCCTCATTGGCTTCGATGAGGATACCGTCGATAGAAGCTTGCGTAGACTTCCCCGAAACGGCGCACATCAAGGGGGCGACGGCATCGCTGATTTCTTTTCTGTTGAATACAATTTTCATATAAATAGATTCCTTTCTTGAATCGGGATGTTTTCAGAAAATAAGTTAAAAAAAATTGAATTTTATGAGTTTGAATTTAAATCAAATAAAAAATTTACACCCTGTTTTTCCGCGAGATCCGTACATAACAATAATTCGTCCATTTGATTTCTGACAAAAAGGCAGCATCAATTTCGTCATCTTGAATAAACGAAAGCAAAAAATTCGCACTCACCCGTAGGGACAGGTTTTGCGTCACCATTTGCGTATCCTTCGCTTCCTCCGCGCAGCGGATATACAGATAGACTGTTTATAGATTAAGTCGTAGTCGTAATAGTAGAGGCTGCGGAAAGTGTGGAAAAGTCGAAAAACCCTTGTGGCGCAAGGCTTTTTCGTTTTTTCGAATATCGGATACCGCGTGGAAAAAAGGTGGAAAGTCTGTGTGGAAAATGTGGAAAATCAATGACTTTTTGGGGTGGCGTCAAGGAAAACTTGCAGATTTGAAGAAAATCGATCCAAAAAAGTTTTCCACACGCAATACTGCCTGTTGAAAAGTGTGACATTTGCTATTTTTTCACAGTGAAAAGCAGAGTTTTCCACCACTCCCCGATGATTCCTTGTCAACAAGCTTTTTCCTTTGTGGGACAAGGCTTTTCGGGAACTTTTCAACCCGAAAATAAGAGGTTCATTACAGGTTTTTCACAGAGTTTTCCACAGGTGTTGAAAAGGGTGTGGAAAAGTGATTGGGTTCTTCTTTTTTGGAAAAGTTTGATCAAAAGTTTGATCAAAACTTTTCATGAACTGCCGATCGTCGCTTGTTTGGCAAAGAGTTTACCCCAAAATCTCCTTCTTGATCTCATTCATCTCAACGGCAAACATCGAGTCAAACTGTGCCTTCTGATACGTTGTATTGTATGACGATATGATCGTGGAATGGTCTCGGTTGTATATCTTCGCAATGTTCGGGAACGACATCTCCGTCATTTCTCGAATCAGGTAAATCGACGCGTGTCTCGCATTCGCGATCTCCTTATTCCGCTTGGGTCCGATCAGATCCTCCTTGGAGATCTTGTACTTGTTGAAGATCGCCGTGAAAATCTTATCCACCGTGATGCTTACCGGCTCCGCCCCCTCTAAAAGATCGGATATGCACTCACGTGCCACCTCCATCGTGATCGTCTTGCCCGAAAGGAAGGTGAGTGCCGCCAGCTTTTTGATGGCTCCCTCGATCTGTCGGATGTTCGAACGCAGATTTTCGCCAAGGAAGGTCAGAACCTCGTCAGGAATGTTGACGTTCACCTGCTCCGCCTTCTTTTTGATGATCGCAATGCGAAGCTCGAGATCCGGCGGCTCAATGTCGGCAATCAATCCCCACTCAAAGCGTGATTTGAGTCGATCCTCCAGCGTTTTGATGTCTCTGGGCGGACGGTCGGAGGTCAGTATGATCTGCTTCCGCTCCTCATACAGCGCGTTGAAGGTGTGGAAGAATTCCTCCTGCGTGGAGATCTTTCCCGCAATGAACTGAATATCGTCGATCAAAAGCACGTCACAGGTGCGATACTTGTCGCGGAAATCCTCCATGGTCTTTCCCGCAAGACAGGAGATCATCTGATTGGTGAAGTCCTCACCCTTGGTGTAAATGATCTTGATGTCGGGATTGTTCTGCTTCATGCGGTTGATGGTGGCGTAAAGCAGATGGGTCTTTCCAAGTCCGCTGTTTCCGTAAATAAACAAAGGATTGTAATTGGTTGCGGGGTTATTTGCAACCGCAAAGCAGGCGGCGTGCGCAAATTTGTTGGTGCTGCCTACAATGAAGTTTTCAAAGGTGTACTCAAAATTGTAGTTTGGAAGGTCTGCCTTTGGCTTTGCCGCAGGGGTAGGCTTTGGCAGGTTGACGGGAGACTTGATCTGATCCGCTGCGGTGGACGAGCCCGTAAAAATCAGATTGACCTCGACTCGAAAACCGAGAATGCTGCAAAATTTTTCGGTGATCTGGTCCATGTAACGGTTGTGGATGGTATCGAATTTCAATTCGGAGTTGATCCCCAGCGTCACGGTATTATCCCGATAGGAAAGGATGGTGACGTTTCCGAACCAGAGATTGACGGTGGATTCGGACAAGGTCTCGCGGAATGATTCCTTGACCATTTCCCAAACCTCGCTGATCTCTTCTATGTAGTTTTGCTCGGACATATACAGTCTCCTTTCCCATACCTAACATTATATATTATAATTAAATATATTATAACATATATATATACCGTTTGCAAGCAAAATAGAAAAAATCACAAAAAGTTTACATTTTACAAAAAAATACTTTCAATTGCATTCAAAAAAACGTACGCAAAAAAACAAAAATATATTGACAAATCGCAAAAAAAGCGTATAATAAATGTGGTTTGTTACGGCTAACCAAAGGAGATTTTTATGCAAAGATTACACTACAATATCAAGGGAATGAGCTGTGCGGCGTGTGTTGCGCACGTCGAACGCGCGGTCAGGTCGGTGCTTGACGAAAAGGACAGCTTTACCGTCTCGCTCCTGACCAATTCTCTCTCGGTCATCCCATGCCGCGAGCTTGATCAGGACGCGCTCACGGTCTTGGAGGGAAGGCTTGCCGCATCGGTTAAGGCGGCAGGATACGAATTGCTGATCGGAGAGACAAAGACCGAAAAAAAGGACACGGTCTACAGAAAAAACCTGATCCGTCTTGCAGTTTCGGCAGTCCTCACGCTTGCCGTGATGTATCTTGCCATGGGAGGCATGATAGGACTCCCGATCCCTGCTCCTCTTCTGGGCGTCGAGCATGCGCTTGCCATGTCGCTCTCACAGCTGATCCTCACCCTGCCTGTCATCATCCTCAATTTCAAATTTTTCCGCAACGGGTTTTCGGCTCTCTTTCACCGCGCTCCCAATATGGATACCCTCATCGCGGTCGGCTCGGGTGCCGCCATGGTCTACGGTCTGTTTGCCATCGTATCGATCCTGCTTGCACAGGGTGACCACGCCGTGATCCATTCGCGCCTGCACGACCTGTACTTTGAATCCGCCGCTATGATCCTGACGCTGGTCTCCCTGGGAAAGCTCCTGGAGTCACGCGCCAAGGACAAGGCGTCTGATGCCATCGGATCTCTTGCCACCCTCTCGCCAAAATTCGCCACGCTCCTGTGTGACGGAAAAGAGGTGTCGATTCGGGTGGAGGAGGTTGATGTGGGAGACCTGCTTTTGATACGCGCGGGAGAGCTGATCCCCGTGGACGGCGAGGTGGTAGGCGGCAGCGGAAGCGCCGACGAATCGGCTCTGACAGGCGAGAGCATGCCCGTGGAGAAGGAAGAGGGCGCGACCGTGAAAGCCGCCTGTGTCCTGACCTCGGGGGCTTTGACCGTCCGTGCCACGGGCGTCGGAGAGGATACCTCGCTTGCCCGTATCATCCGACTTTTGGAGGACGCCGCGGCATCCAAGGCTCCCATCGCACGGATCGCCGACCGCGTCAGCGCGGTTTTCGTGCCATGTGTCATGTCGATCTCACTCCTGACCCTGATCCTGTGGCTGATCCTCTCGCACAATCCCGAGCAGGCTCTGCGGTCTGCGATCTCGGTTCTTGTGATCTCCTGCCCCTGCGCGCT
>JAZOPW010000103.1:0-2927 GCA_045655785.1 Eubacteriales bacterium | reverse complement strand
CAAAGCCGCAAAAAACAGGTTCATAGGCGTGTAATTTTCACTTAGACCACCGTTGAAAAAGAGCGCGGCACAAAAGATCAGCATGCTCCAAAACATTCCCTTTTTGGGAAATGGATTTCGGATCTTTTGATTGCGAACAATAAAGTAAACAATCGCGGCAATCACAAGAAGTGCCACGATCCCCATCGGGATCAGGGTCTGAGGGTTCAGATAACGCTCGGCATAGCCAGTGTCGCCAGGTGTATAATCCTTGACGCTCACAATAAAGACCGTGCAAAGAAAGATCTGAATCGAAAACCGAAGATCGTGACAAACCATCAGCGCGGGAATTGCCGAAAGGAGAAGAAGAACCGCAAACAGAACCTCAAGCCCCGTGCAATGTCCCAAAAACACCAGCCATACCACAAGCAACGGGTAATAGATTCCGTTATAGTAATGCCGCAAAGAATCAACATTCCATTTCATCATGATTCAATCCCAAAGTTAAAATTTTCATATTATCCAAAAATACCGAGGACAGCGTATATTGTCTCAGTACGTCATAGCGTTTTTTGCCAATTCCGTAACTTGACGATGCAAAGGAACGTCGCACCGCATCACAAAAGGCATCCATATCATGTAACGGATACAGGCTATCGGGATCAGCCTTCAGCAGATCGCTTTGCCCCTTTGTATCACTTGCAAGAATCGGCAAGCCGCACATCATGGCTTCCATCACGTTGAAGGGTAAGCCCTCGGATTTGCTGGCAGATACGTAAAGATCGGTAATTGCAAGGTAAGGCAATACCTGCCCCTTAGCACCTGTTAAAAAAACACGATCCTCAAGGTGCAGCTCCTTGATCCGTTCCTCAAGCAGAGGTCTTTCACTTCCCTCTCCCACCAACAGCAAGCGGACCGGAATCCCCTCCTGTGACAGTCGGTGTGCCGCATCAATCAAAAAGATCTGATTTTTTCGGTTGCTAAGCTCCCCCACAAACGTACAAACAAAATCCGATGGTGTTTTGGTATAAAGCGCACGCAAATCCCGATCGGGACACGGTAGTGCATCGGGGATCTCCACGCCCATGCCGTTCATAAAGTAAACTCTGTTTTTGCAAAGTCGGTTCTCCTGCGCAATCTCCAAATCCTCGGCATTCATCACTGCAATATCGTCCGTCCGCCCACGCAAAAGCTTCTCGCAAAGCAATAAAATGCGGTTTTTCACGCCTTTTGCTTCCTTTGGAAACAAATATCCGTGTACAATATTCAAAACGTACGGTCGCTTTCTCATGCCCAGCATGGCGCAACGAATCAAAAAAGCCGCCAGCGTTGTATTCAACAATACCGCATCAAAGCGTTCGCGTTTCAGGATTTTTCTAATTTTGAATATACTGATCAAGTTGGAAAAGCTGAAAAAATGCTTGTCAAAGAAAATCGGAAAATCAACTTGATCTCCGCTTGCCATGGTCAGAACCGTGGCGTTTTCCTTTAGCGCGCGGATATAGGGCTGATGAAAATGCTCCAAATGAGATTGCGTGGAGGCGGCGTACAGGATCTTCTTATTCTGCGTCTCCTTCATCGTCATCCTCCTCTACCACAGGACGCCCCCCGCGACGCTCCTGCTTTCTCTTCTCCTCTTCATCCTTTGCCGCATATTTCTCATGTCGGTTGACCGCACAAAACGGTGTAATGAGAAGAATTCGGATATCCCCCCAAAACGTCCAGTTTTCAATATAGTTGATATCCTCGTCGATGCGCGCCTGGATCGAAGTATCGCCTCGCAAGCCCTTGACCTGGGCTTGTCCCGTGATACCCGGGCGCAGGGTATGCTTCAGCATATAAAGCGGCACTTCTTTTTTGAATTTTTCCACATAAAAAGGAACCTCGGGACGCGGCCCCACAAGGCTCATGTCGCCCTTTAAGACATTGAAAAACTGCGGCAGCTCATCCAACGCAAATTTACGGATAAATGCTCCGAATTTGGTCTTTCGAGGGTCATTTTCGGTAGACCACCCTGTTTGCTCCTCATTATTCACCTTCATCGAACGGAATTTATACATGGTAAATTCCTTGTTGTTCTTTCCAACACGGATCTGACGGAACAGGATCGGCCCGGGAGAGGAAAGACGAACACCGATTGCTGTGATCAGCATCAAGGGAGAGGTAACCACGATCAAAGCCAAGGAGCCGAGAATGTCCACGCCACGCTTGAGCATCTGATTGGAAACCTTATCCAGCGGTGTGCTTCTGATATCGATAATAGGCAGATTTCCAAGCTCGGTTACCTGTCTCGGGGAACGGAAATAGCCGCAAATAGCGGGAATGACCAGTGTTTTGACACAGTTGTTATTACAGATCGAAATGTATTTTGTAATCAGCTTTTTACGCACCGTATCAAACGCCAATATGACTTCATCAGGAGTATATTCCTTCAAAATGCGGTCAAGCTCCCCCGTGGTGCCAAGATGCGGTAAGCCGATGACGTTCAAGTTTCCGACGTAGCCAATGACAGAATAGCCGAAATGAGGGTTGTTTAAGATCTCCTCCATGTATGCGTCCGCCATTTCCTGACTGTCGGTAACAAGCAGAATATGCTTGATATTGCGTTTTCTGCTGCGCAAGCTTCTCAAAAATGAGATCATTGCCACCTTTTTGGCTATCAAAATAAAGGAGCTGACAACGAAAGACATGGTCAACCAAGCAACGTAAGAGGATACGTTGCCCGTATTGAGCAGCATGATCATCAAAATAGAAAGCGCGCCAATCTCCATATTGACAAGAAAAATGCGACTGACAAAGAAGAACGGGCTTCTTGTTCTCATGGGAAGATAGACGTTATAATAGTTATACAAAAATGAAGCGATGAGACAAAACACTGCAATGATGAACAATGCGCGCACCGTAGAAACTCTGAAGGAAACGGGATACAGAATTCGCACGATCCAATA
>JAZOPW010000102.1:0-4539 GCA_045655785.1 Eubacteriales bacterium | reverse complement strand
CCAAACGCCGCGAGAACTTCAACCGCATGATCGACGATGCCGAGTCCGATATGTTTGACCTTGTCATCACAAAGGAAATTTCACGTTTCGCCCGCAATACGCTGGACTCCAT
Organism: Eubacteriales bacterium; assembly: GCA_045655785.1. Taxonomy (GTDB): domain Bacteria; phylum Bacillota; class Clostridia; order Oscillospirales; family CAG-272; genus UMGS1865. Next base: position 4,427 of record JAZOPW010000102.1, on the reverse strand, counting down.
TCAGTTTACAAGACAGCTGCTTGGTGCCGGTGTCGGTGTGTTTTTCCAGAACGACAACATCAACACGCTTGACGAAGATGCGGAGCTGCGACTCACGATTATGTCCTCTATTGCGCAGGACGAGCTTCGTAAGTTATCTTCTCGTGTCAAATTTGGGCACCAGCAGGCGATCAAATCAAGCGTTGTGCTTGGCAACAGCCGCATCTTCGGTTATAAGAAAGAGGATAAGCGCCTTGTCATTGACGAGATCCAAGCACCGATGGTACGTGATCTGTTCCGCCTTTATGCCACGGGCGAATACAGCATGAAACAGCTTGAAAAGATTTTCTACGATCAGGGCTACCGCAATTACAACGGCAACAAAATCGCCCACACCACAATGTCGGGCATCATATCCAACCCCAAGTATAAGGGATATTACGTTGGCAACAAGGTGCGCATCGTGGATATGTTCACCAAGAAGCAGAAATTCCTACCGCCCGAAGAATGGGTAATGTTTAAAGATGAAACAGGCGAGATCGTTCCTGCAATCGTATCCGAGGAAATATGGGATAAGGCAAACGAGGTGTTGGCTCGCAGAAGCGAGGACGTGAAGAACCGCCAAGGTATCTGCAACCACGCAAATCTGCTGACGGGCAAATTATATTGTGCCCATTGCGGCACCGCATACTACCGCCGTGAATCCAAAAGCAAGGACGGCAAGGTCAACTCCAAGTGGGTATGCTCCAACAAAATCAACAACGGCGCAGATGCCTGCCCGTCCTTCCCAATATACGAGGACGAGATCAAGCCCATCTTGTTTGAGGTATTCAGCGAAACGAGAGTGGATGTAGAAGCACTCCTTGCAAGCTACGAGGAAATGTTCAAGTCGATGGAAGCGGATGATGAAACGGCAAAACAGATGGAAGAACAGAAGCGTATCATTGAGCTTGCCGATCAAAAGAAAAACAAGCTCTTGGAGCTTGTCACGACAGGAGCGGTTACCACGGCGAATTTCAAATCCATGACCGCCACCTGTGACCGAGAGGTAGAAGAAGCACAGAAAGCTCTCGCGGAGCTTGAAGAACAGTTATTTACCAAAGAAGAATACCGCAAGCACATCGGAGAGGTAAAAGCAAGGCTCGATGCAGCCATCAAGGATGCAAGTACGGGCATTATCACAAACGAATTCGTAGCACAATATATTGACAAAATCTTCGTCACATTAACCGATGATGATACAGCGAAGCTTGAAATCAAGATATTTACGGGCAAAAGCACCGAGAAATACCTGCAAAAGCTAAGGAAAAGAGTATCTGCGCGAAGCGCCGATTGCGACCCGCAACTTGCGGGTCGTACGGGTGTCACGATGAAGAAGATGATCGAGTCCTACGAGAACTCTCTCAAGACGAAATAATTCGAAGGCTGTCATTTTTTGAAAATCAAATCCGAGTGGTAAAAACAGAGGTTTTAACCGAACGGATTTCCAAGGATGGCTTTCCGACCAAGGCAGAGACTTACGCAGTAGGCTCTGATTGGTGAGGATGTGCGTATCTTATTGTGTGTTGATCGGTAAAGATCAATTCAAGGATCAATAAGAGGACGTATCAAAAAATACGCCCAAGTTTATCGGTTTGGCTCAAGAGGTTGAGCCTCATGGTAGATGAAAGCGGCACCCGCCCCGTTCCTGTTGATTGGAACGGAGCGGGTGTGTTTGTTTTTTCATCATTGATATTAAAACAGGGAAGAGGTCGCTTCAAACGCTTCTTCCCTGAATCTGCTTTATGCGGTTTCGTTGCTTTCTTCGGCGGGTGCGATTTCTTCCTTGTTTGTGGGTAAGAGGAAGAATACCAACAGGATCGCGATGCCGATCACAACCGTTGTTGCAATTCCTGCCTCCACACCGAATGCGCCGCCTGTCAGCCAATCCATCCCGTCCGCAACCGTTGCCGAAAGCGGAGAGGTGGCAAGACCCAAGCCGCTGACACTGACGCCGAACACGTTCCCTTGGAAAAAGTTCCAAAGGCTATGGATTGCGCACGCGCCCCAAAGGTCGCCTCTTTTGAGTACGTAGATCGATTCCAACACGCCAAATAGGATGATATTGATGAACGGAAGGATGCCGAAGCCCGGGTTGGCGATATGCAGGAGTGAAAAGATGACCGAGTTGGTCAGCACTGCTAGCCACAGCGCGTTTTTGCGCGAGACCGATACCATCATGTAACCGCGGCACAGCACCTCCTCGCTCATGCCTTGAATCAAAAATCCGATCAGGAACAGAATCCACATGATGGGAGAAAAGGAGGAGACCTGCAGAGTCATAGCTCCCGAGATCCAACAGATCCCCACGCAAAGTGAGATCAGCAGAATGCCGAGCAGGGAACCGATCGCATATTCCCGCCAAAAATGCTTTTTTCGGAGTCCCATTGATGCAATTGAACGTTTTTCGATGACCGTGCAATGGAATATCGCCGTTGCGGTCATCAGTGCGGTGGAAAAAAGCTGTACCAGCATGACCCAGTCGGGCATTTGGGTTGTCATGTCCTGTACGGCGTTCATGTATGCGTCGGTGTTGCCGGTCTCAAGCGATGACACCAAAGTGTCCAGGACATCCTCTGATGTGAATATGGAGATCACGGTTGCGATCGTGACGGGAATTGAGACCAGCGATTGCGCGATAAAAAAGACGAGCAGAAAGATCAGGATCTCGATAAAAAGCTTGTGTCCCTTTTTGCTCTCTCTCGCTTCCGCGATCATGCGTGTGGGCTGCAGATATGATTTCATAATGGATACCGCCTTTCTTTTCTTTGCTTTTATTGTACTCAAAAAAGGAGTGTTTGTCAAGTGTAAAGGTTTTTCTTGTGAAAATATTTCTATATTGCATAAAAAAAGAGGAAAACTTTCGATGATTTTCAAACTTGAAACAAAAGCCGAAATATGGTATACTATAGGCAATCAAAATACTAATTTTGGAGGTCAAAATGAAGGACGTATTAAAGAAATACGCAAAGCGTTATTTTATTGACGCAATGGGGGCGATGGCACTCGGTCTGTTTGCTTCACTCCTGATCGGTACCATTTTCAATGCATTGGGGATGATCCCCGGACTCTCGATTCTTTCTACCATCGGTAAGGGGGCGCAGAGCGTTGCCGGACCCGCCATGGCGGTTGCGATTGCGGTCTCTCTCAAGGCATCTCCCTTGGTGGTTTACAGCTGTGCGGCGGTCGGTGCGCTTGCCAATACAAACGGCGGCGCGGGCGGACCCTTGGCGGTTTTGATCATTGCCATTATTGCGGCGGAGGTCGGCATGCTGGTTTCCAAAAAGACCAAGGTCGATATTTTGGTCACACCTTTTGTGACTCTGCTTGTTGGCGGACTCCTCAGCGTTTGGTGTGCGCCTTACATCGGAAAGGTCGTCGGACTTTTTAGCTCGGTTATCGCCTTTGCCATGACACAACAGCCGTTCGTCATGGGATTGCTTGTTTCTGTTGTGGTCGGTGTTGCGCTTACGCTTCCCATCAGCTCGGCGGCGATCTGTGCGGCACTCGGTCTCTCGGCACTCTCTCCTGCGGCTTTGGCGGATCCTTCTTTGGCAACAGGACTCGCGATGGCAGGCGGTGCCGCCGTTGCGGGATGCTGTGCGCAAATGGTCGGCTTTGCCGTGATGAGCTTCAAGGAAAACAAATGGGGTGGACTTGTGTCGCAGGGAATCGGAACCAGCATGCTGCAGATGCCCAATATCATTCACAATCCGCGTATCTGGATCCCTGCAACACTCACGTCGGCTATTACGGGACCGCTTGCTACCTGCGTATTTCAAATGCAGATGTACGGCGAGGCGATCAACTCGGGCATGGGTACCTGCGGGTTGTTGGGGCCCGTCGGCATCATTCTCGGCTGGTTCGGCGGCTCTTATCCAAAAGATGTTGGCGCGATCGATTGGATCGGTCTTGCTCTGATCTGCTTTGTTCTTCCCGCTGTTCTTTCGCTCTTGTTCAGTGAGCTTCTTTATAAGATCAAATGGATCAAGCCCGGAGACTTGAAATTGCCCGAATAAATCGAATTCAATGGAAAACGGAACGCTGCATATGCGGTGTTCCGTTTATTCATTTTTATATAAATTTTGTTTCTTTTCTCGCCTTTTAAATGCGATGAAAAATATGAATTGTTGAATATCACGAAAAAGGTTGACAAAAGTAATTTTTTCCTGTATAATAATTTTAAACCAATGCCGCTATCGGCTTTGGCGGAATATATGGATAAAGAAGCGTCTCTTGTCTCAAGGGGGAAAGAAGGGTGAGAGGACTTCGATTCCGATATTTAAAATCAATGAAGGAGCGTATTGAAACATGAAAAAAACCAATCTATTCCGTCTTTTTTTGCTTTTGATGGCGTCGGTCATGGTGCTTCTTTGCTTCGCAGGATGTAACGACAACTCCAAGAAGCC